>JAFTNE010000006.1 GCA_017452035.1 Clostridia bacterium | reverse complement strand
GACAGAAACAAACCAATACCAATAGTATCACACTGCGACATTTGCGAAATATTATGATATTTTTTCGCTTTTATACAAATATTAGTATAATTATGGTATAATTTTTGGGATGTACTCAAGGTGGGTTGTGGTTGACGTTGTAGGGGAATTTGTGCTTGCACGTGCATACAAAACACTTGATTACAAAACAAATAATAAAGGAGTAACCTTATGGCAGAAGCAGTTTTGAAACCTGAAATCTCTGCAGAAGATCGTCAGTTTAACAAAAACAAGTGGTTGTTTAGTGTTAGTGGCGTAGGCCGTGATATGTCCTACCAACTGATTGCATCATTTTTGCTGACCTACATCCAATTTGGTATACCACTTAGCATTGTTCAATTTACCACGTTGAGCTTGCTTATTGGCGTGCTTGGTAGAGTTTGGGATGCTATCAACGACCCCGTTATGGGCGCAATTATCGAAGGAACGCACATGAAGTTTGGTAAGTTCCGTCCTTGGATTTTGATTGGCGCAGTTTTGACGGGTGCAATTATCATCACAATGTTCAACGTACAACAGTTTAAATCCGGCTGGGGATTTGTTGTATTCATGATAAGTATGTACCTACTTTGGGAAACATCCTTCACCATGAACGACATTGGATACTGGTCGATGTTGGCAAGTCTTTCCTCCAAAAAGGAACAACGCAACTCCGTTACAATGCTTACCGTTGTATTTGCTGGCGTTGGTGCATTTATTGCACAAGGTGGTATTTCCTTTTTGTATCCAGGAAACGTTCAACAGGCGTTTAGTTGGATTTCCATTGCAATTGCAGTAATTTTTGTTGCAATGCAAGTTGTGATGGCTTTGCTCATCAAGGAACGTCCACGTGACCAAATGGAAAAGAACGAAAAAGTTTCCGTAAAGCAAATGTGGGACACCATCAAAAACAACGACCAAATTTTGTGGATGACGCTTGTTATGTTGTTCTACAACATTGGTAGCAGTATGTTGGTTGGACTTGCCTACAACTTGTACTTCCTTGAAATTGGCTACGATGGCAATGCTATTGTGTTTATTGCAATATTTGGTATTTTCAACATTGCATCACAACTGTTTTATCCAAAACTTTCGGCAAAACTGGGCAGAAAGAAACTGCAAAACATCTCCATCGTGCTTGCATGCGTAGGATACCTTGGAATTGCTTTGCTCGGCTGGACACCAATTTTGCCATTTAACCTTATCACATTGAGTTTGTTTGGTATTTTGGTATTTGTTGGTCAAGCTTGGTACTACATGGCGTGCATCATCAACATGACAAACTGTGTTGAATACAACGAGTACAAACGTGGCGAAAGAAACGAGGCTGTTGTATCTACACTTCGTCCATTTATGGCAAAGTTTGCCGATGCATTGAAATATGCCGTTGTTACACTTGTTTTGGTTGTATCAACAGTTTATGGCCTTTCTCAAAACATCTCCACGATGGAAGGTCAAAAGGGACACTTCGACCGTATGGAAAGTGCCATTGAACGCTCGGAATACGTTGCACAACTAAACGAATGCTTGGACAAGTACTCCATCATCCCCGAAGGTGCTGACATTGACAAAATCAACGAGGAAATCAACAAATATTCCCGTCTTGCTGGTAGACAAATCAATGCCGAATACTTGCATGCTCTTGGCGACGTGTACATTGTTATGTACAATGCCGATAACAGCGTAGCCAACTACTTTAAGCTGAGCGATGTAACACAGGCAGACTACTTTATCCTTAACGCTCACGAAGGTGCTTGCAAGATGGTTATCTCCAATTCCGATACAGCAAACGGTTTGCCTGTATTCAATGCTGCAAACAAAAACTTTAAGGAAAGCAGTAACCTTGGCATGCGTATTTGGGTACGTGCAGGCGTAACTGTGTTCCCAGCGTTGATGTTGTTTATTTCTCTCATCATCCAAAACAAGAAGTTTATCATTGACGAAGACTACTATGACATGATGCTTGTAGAAATTGACAAACGCAAACAAGCAAACGCTACCGAAAGCGCAGAGTAATCAATTGCAAAACAAAGGGCTCAACAATAGTTGAGCTCTTTTTTGTTGCGTTTTTTGCACTGTTACATTTTGCAAAATTGCAGTTTTGTTAAAGTTACATTGTTGCAGTGTTGTGAAAATATCGTTGTGGTATTCCCTTGTGCTTTGTGTGATGTTGAGCTGAGTGTGTGACTAACGTTTACCCTTGACGACCAATGGGCAATTTACCTTCACCACCACCGTGTGGGCGAAGTAGGTTATTATCTATCAATAAAAACGCATCAATAATAAGGGTAAAAAAGGGTTGTTTGAATCGTGGGGATATAGTATAATTGATTCACAATACTTGCAACAAGAGTTTGTCCGTCAAGCGCAACTTGCCTATTCTGCTGGAGAATATATCTTGGGAGTAT
>JAFTNE010000103.1 GCA_017452035.1 Clostridia bacterium | reverse complement strand
ATTTGTTCGAAAGCCTTGTTTTGTATACAATACATTTATATAAAACATACGTTACACCTGTTACCAATATATCAAAGCATCATTACTACACGTTTCGTTTGAGTTTGCGCCTAATTTTACCCCAAAAACCTCGGTAAGTTTGCTCGCAGTCGAACATATCTGCGCTACCAGTATCAAGGTTTTTGGCAAGCATTGCAAAGGCTGGGCGCTTGGTGTACAAGCTCAAATTGCAGTTGACGTCGTCATTTTCCGGCAAAATACCAAGTGGAATTTTGCCCAGTAGCGAAAAAATTTCGAAGGCAGAAAGCATCTCGCCGGAAAGCACCAAGTCGCCTCGCATACGATTTATAACAACGTAGGTGGCAATTTTGTCATCCAGTTGAGTGATGGTTTTTTGAGCATCTCGCACACATGGTAGATGTGGCGTTGTTACCACAATTGCCTCGTCAGCGCAGGCTGATGCGCGTCTAAAGCCACCATCGATGCCAGCTGGGCAGTCGATGAGAATGTAGTCAAACATATCACTAATGCGAGAAATAACCTTTTTGGTGGCATCCACGGTCACTTGACGCTTGGCAAGGTGGCATGTGGGCATTGTGTACAGTGTTGGCTCTGTTTCGTCCTGAATAAGTGCCTGCATTGGGCGACATTTGCCCTCTACAACGTCCACAAAATCGTACACCACCTTGCTTTCGATATGCAGTGCAACGTCCAAGTTATTTAGACCAATGTCCAAATCTAACAGCATCACGCGCTTGGACATGCGCGCAAGAGCAATGCCCAAATTGGCGCAAAGGGTGGTTTTGCCCACACCACCTTTACCACTGGTAACAACAATTTTACGAGCCATACAATTTACCTCCGTAAAGTGCAAACAGTATACCACGCACAAAAAGATAAAACCCCTTGCCGACATTTTTTGCAAGGGGAGTATTTGGTAACTTTGGGGGAAAGTTGACGAAAAGAAAAAGCCCACCAAATTGGTAGGCTTTTATTATTGTACTAATTACAAAATTTCCAAATTCTTTTTGAATACCTTTTTGAAATCAAGTGCAACGGCATTTGCTGCAGAAATTTCCAAAATGGCATTGCCTGCGAGTTCCGTCTTCATAATTACCGAGTCGCCCAAAACATCACAAGAAATTTCTGTAACGATGCCACGCATACTTGTATCAAGGGCAGATGCAAGGCGCAAAATTACCGACAACTTCTTTACAGCCTCGACATCTTCGGGGGAAAGAATTCCGTTGTACTTCGCCCAGTCACCATAGTTGATTTCTTCCTTGTCGTTGATGGCTGTTACAAATGCTGCCAACACCAAATCGCGATGGGAAACACCCTTGATGTTGCTGTTCAAAATCATGTAGGAGGTGTGTTTGGGGTGGTTGTAGAACTTGAATTGTTTGCCGATATCGTGGAGCATTGCGCAAACACGCAAAACTTTTACGTATTGACGTGGAAACTTGTGTAAAACGCGCAGTTGTTTGAACAATTGAACGCACAAATTGAAGGTTTGTTGAGCGTGTTGGATGTTTACGCCCATGTGTGCTGCAAATCCACAAAGAGAGTGACCAACAACGTCACTAATTGGCTTTTCGATAGTTTGTGGGCAAACGTAGTTGAACATTACACCTTCGCGCAAGCCACTGCCACTGGCAATAATTTTTTCAAAGCCCATGTGCTCGATTGTTGCCTTGATAACTGCCAACGCACTGTGGAAAACGTCTGCACGTGCAGAACTCAAACCCTTGATACGGCGTTTTTTGTCCAAATCAAGTGGGCGAATCATGTCGTAAACATAGTTGAAGTCGGCAACGTCCATGTTGTAGTTGTGAACCATGTCAAGTGGGTACTTTTTAACCTTACGGATAATGCGAGCAAGGTTACGGCAACTACCACCAACACCAATAAGTTGAGCATCAGGGTCAATTTCCTTGAACCACTCGATTGGTTCAAGTTGTTGCTTTACGTACTCTACCATTTCGTCAGCGCATTGCTCTGGCGATTTGTTGGGGTCCATAAACATATTGGCAAGTGTTACAGCGCCAAAGTCGAAAATTTGCGTATGCAAAATTGTACGGCGATTGTAGTACACAAACTTTGTAGAACCACCACCAATTTCCATAATTAGACCACGAGGAATGTCCATGGTGTTGATAACACCCTGGTAAACGTAGTTTGCCTCTTCCTCTTCGGATACTGCAGTGATGCGTAGTCCTGTTGCGTTGTAAACGTCGGATAAAAAGGTCTTTTGATTGCTTGCTTTACGAACGGCTGCCGTTGCAACTGCCAAAATTTGATTTACATTTTTGATAGCGCAAATCTCTTTGAAGGATTTTAAAGTGGCAATTGCTTGCATGATGCGTGTTTGCTTGAGGCTACCGTCCGATTCCGTCTCGCCAAGGCGAACAGCCTCGCGATGCTCTTCGGCTACGACAAAATAGCCACCTTCAAGTACGTCATAAATTACAAGTCTGGCCGTGTTGGACCCAAGGTCAATAAGTGCAACTCTATCCATAGTTAGTTCCTTTGTTAGCAACAGGCAAGCCGCCTATTGCCTATTATAATTTTATTGTGCTAATTATACCATATAATTTTACCTTTGTATAGGGGGTTTTGAAAAAAAGTTTGCATTTTTTTGAAAAAATTTTTAGCAATTTTCACGAAAAACATCACAAATTGCAATCAAATAGCAGTATTGTGTTAGTTTTTGAGGGGGTGGAAAAAATTATTGTCCAATGTTCATTTTTGTAGTTACTCTCACAAAAATACAAAAAGGCCGACAAAATTGTCAGCCTTCCTTGTTGTTTTGAAGTATTAAGCACCCGTCACCGGCAACAGCACGTCACACAATAAATAATCCACAGTTGCAAGCGTGTTGTGTGTTTTTGCGTTGTGTACAGGGTGGTATTTAGACAAAATACGCCCGTTTTGTGGTTTTATTGAGTACCAGTTGAGGCGAACTTGCCCTACCAAAGAACTGCAACATACAACCACTTATTGTTACTGCCAAGCTTTGATTGTCTAAATATTTGCATCACAATGCCATTAGTTGGCATTGACAGTTTTTACCAAGGTGCGCAGATTTTTGGATGCAAGGGCAAATGCGCCCATTGCCAGCACTATTGCCAAATCTACAAGCACATACAAGTTGTAAACAAGCGTCCAACTCAAAGCTGTGTAGCCTTCGTCAATGGGCGCCCAGCTGTAAAACACAAAATAGCCAGAAAGTGTGTGCGCAAGGTATCTAAGCAAAATTGCAATGGTTGCACCAACACAAAACTCTGCAATTGTGTTGCCTTTGAGGAACTTGAAGTTGCGCGCAATGCCTGCTACGCCAATTGCACCAAATGCAATGGGGTAATCGATAAGCACTTGAACGGGCTGATAGAATTGTGGCGATTTTACAAACTGCAATAGTCCGTATACCACGCCTACAATCACGCCACGGCGCGTACCAAACATAAAGGAATACAACGCCAGTGGCAACAAGCTTGCAAAGGTAACACTACCACCTTGGGGCATTGAGAAGAACTTTACGTAGGACAACGCAAAGGACAGCGCCACACAAACTGCGCCGTAGGACAACGCTTTGGTATCAAATGATACGTCCTTATCTCCCAAAAGTGCAAGCACAACAATGATACCACTAAGCACCACCGTCAAAATAACAAACAATGCGTTTTGGTCGTTGATAGGTTTGTACCACTCATCCACTGTTGGGGCAAAAATTGCCATCAAAATGGCATACACACCAAATGCAATGGCAAATCCCATTGCCGTCCACTTGACAGCCTTGGGCTTGTGTTTTTGCAACACCAAGCAAACAACAACACCTACAAGAACAATGGCAAACATACCCATTACCACCCAAAAGTTGGCATCAAATGTTTCTTCAAGCACCTTGATTACCACTTTTAGTGTGCCAAGCAGGCCTATTGTAGACAGTGCATAGCCTATAACTACGCCCACAATACCACGTCTGCATTGTGAAAGCTGGTCTTCACTTTTGTTGCGAATGGCAATTGCATAGATAACAATACCCACAACAAGTGCAATTGTGAGATACAGGGCAATTGTGGACAAAAAATCCAACACCACGTCCAACTTTTCGGCAATTTCGCCGTTGGATGCGCCCAAATCTTTTAGAAGTTCTAACATGTTACTTTTATCCTTTTTCTT
>JAFTNE010000102.1 GCA_017452035.1 Clostridia bacterium | reverse complement strand
GTGATTTGTGGCGAAGTATCCCTTTCAGCGCAGTCTAGAAAATAGCATAGTCCCCATCAATTGTATTTAGAAACACCGATTTATGCCTTTAAATGGGTAAAAATACCATACTATTACAAACATAGTATTACAAATTTAGTTAAAAATTAGTATAATAACTAAAAATGCGAGCAGTTTGATAGGCAAGAGAACTATTTTGCCAGCCTCAATAATCATTGACAACTCTAATTTGGTTGTCAATTTTTTTTTGCATATTTGTACACTTCACTTCGTATATTACACTGATACATCAAAGTGTGGGGGAGCGATATGTCCAATTTGCAATTTAAAAATGTAACCTATTTTACCAAACAATTTATTGGCAAACTGCAAACAACAGTAAACATTCGTATTTCTGCCAAGAAGGAAATTGTTGACGTAATTTCTGTTGGTAGCGAAAGCGCAATTGTTTCGTATGAGTCAACAAACGGAAGCGCGTCTTTCTACGGAAAAACGCACATCAAGTTTTTGTATGATGATGGTATGGGCAAGGTCAGCTCAAACTACAATGCCGATTTCACTGCTGACATCCAAAGTGAACTGCTTACAACAGAGTCGAAACTTTTGTTTGACGTTGTGACAGTTGATACCAAGGTAGATACAAATGCCAACACTGCAATGCTTGCAATTTTGTTGGAAATCACCGTTTACGGCTATATTGGGCAAACTGTAAATTGTCTTGTCGGTGGCGAAAATATTTTTAGTTGTCAACAAAATTTCTCTCTCTTGCAGGGCGTGGAAACTTCACAAATTCCTTTTGTTGTTGACGAGGAACTTACTGCTACTCATCCAATCGAAGGAGTTCTGCTTGCCGAAAGTGGAGTGTGCCTTTCCGACTACTATTTTGCCGATGGTACATTGCACATCAAGGGTATTGCAACCGTTCGCCTTACATACACAAGTGATGGCGAAATCCACACCGACAGCCTACCTTTCGACTTCGAGCGCGAGGTGGACATTGCGCCAGTTGCAAGCAATAACTTGCAACTTTTGGTGGCAGTGCGCACAACAAAGGTTCGCTTGGATATTACCCAAGAGGGCAACAAAGTTTTTCTTGCAGATATCACGTGTAATTTGCAACTGGAAAGTACAACTGTCAACGGTGTGGAAATTGTTATCGACTGCTATGGTTCTGACTGTGATTTTGCACTGGAAAAGCAATCGGTTACAACTACGTTGCCTCTTCCTACAATTTGTGGCGAACGTACCTTTTCTACAAATCTTCCCAAGGAAGGCGACAAGCACCTGCAAACAGCTGTAAACGTTTCGGCTGTTGTAACAAAATGCTCATCTTGCGCTGATAGTATTACGGTGGATGGTATTGTGTACGCCACAGCCATTTACTCGGGCGAGCAATCGGAAAGCGAGGTGCTGGAAATTCCATTCTCGCAAAAACTTGATGCCCCTGGCGTGGGTGTTGATTGTGCCGTATGGGCAAATGTTGTAGTGACCAATTTTGACCTTTTGGACAACGATGGCCTCACTGCAAACGTAACACTTTGCTTGCGCGCCAACTGTTCTCGTGATGTAAATTACACTGTGATTACCTCTGCCGAACACATTGCTTTTGACAAAACACAACTTCCAGCTTTGGAAATTTTCCTTGCGCACAAGGGGGAAACATTGTGGGAACTCGCTAAAAATTTGCATATGTCCACACAAGACATTCTTGCTACAAACCCACAACTTACCGACCCACTGTCAGAGGATGCGCGAATTGTAGTATTCAACAAAATTAAGTCAAGTGAAATAAACTTTTGTAAATTGTCAAATAAGCTAACGTAAATTTTTAATTTATCAGATACAAATGCGCCTAAGTTGAAACTTTGGCGCATTTTTGTATGATAAAATAGGGTGTTGCTGTCTTACTTT
>JAFTNE010000101.1 GCA_017452035.1 Clostridia bacterium | reverse complement strand
GACCAACACTTTTCCACAGATATTTTCGTACAGCCCAAATGTCATTTGGGTGCAAAAAATGGCCAAAAGGTGGTGGTAAAAATCAACAGTTACCCCAAGGATAATCGCAACTGCCCCGAAGGGGAAATTATCCAAATTTTGGGTTACCCCAACGAAAACAACGTTGACCTTATGTCCGTTGCCATTGCCTATGGTGTGCAAATTGACTTCCCCGAAAACGTACAAAAACGTGCCACCAAAATACCCCAAACTTTAAACGAAAAGGACTACGAAGGTCGCAAAGATTTGCGCAACCAAACAATTTTTACCATTGATGGCGAGGATGCCAAAGACCTTGACGATGCTGTTTCCATCACGCAAAACAACAACGGAACGTTTACCTTGGGGGTTCATATTGCAGACGTATCTCACTACGTACAGCCCAGTGACGACATTGATAAAGAGGCTTTTAACCGTGCAACAAGTGTGTATTTTCCACACATGGTTTTCCCCATGTTACCAAGGGAGCTTTCCAACGGCATTTGTTCCCTTTACCAAGGTGTTGACCGACTTACGCTAACTTGTCAAATGACTATCAACCAAAAGGGTAACGTTGTGGACTACGACATTTACCCCTCTGTTATCAACAGCTGTCGTAGGCTTACCTACAACCAAGTTCAAGCACTTTTTGACGGCGACAAACAAGCGCAAACGGAGCTTGAAAAGGTTTCCGATAGTTTGCTTGCAATGCGCACTTTGGCGCAAATTTTGCAAAACAAACGGCTAAAACGTGGCAATATCGACTTTGCCACCAAGGAGGTTTCCTTTGTGTGCAACGATAAAGGGGACGTTGTGGACGTTGTTCCATACGAGCGCAAGTTTTCCCACCAACTTATCGAAGAGTTTATGATAGTTGCTAACGAAACAGTTGCCGAGTACGTGGAAAACTGCACCTACCCATTTGTCTATCGTGTACACGAAAAGCCAGACGAGCAAAAACTTGCCGTTTTGATGGATTTGATGAGTGGTGTAGGTATCAAGGTAAAACACAGCCAAGAAATACACAACTCCGTACTGCAAGATGCCCTTTTGCAAGCAAAGCAAACGCCATATTTTGCGCTTATTAATGACGTGATGCTACGCACAATGCAAAAAGCAAAGTACTCCACCAATAACATTGGTCACTTTGGCCTTGCAAGTAGGTGTTATTGTCACTTTACCTCCCCCATTAGACGTTACCCCGATTTGATAGTGCATCGCATTTTGAAAACTGCCGTTGCAGGCAAAATGACGGAAAAGGCAATAACTGCCTACGAAACTATGACGGAGGAGTGCGCAACACAATCTAGTCGTCAAGAGCGCAACGCTGACGAGGCTGAACGCAAAGCAGACGACGTATTGAAATGTAAGTATGCAAGTAAACACATTGGCGAAAGCTACGATGCCATCATTTCCGGCGTTACCGAAAGGGGAATTTTTGCCGAACTGCCTAACACTGTCGAAGGATTTATCTCTATTGACAAACTGCCCGGTTATTTCTCTTACAATGCACAAAAGTTTTGTTTGACAAATGGTAGTATCAAGTATAGTTTGGGCGACAGTGTAAAAATTGTCATACAAAGTGTCAACAAATTGGCATACAAAATAGATTTTGACCTGTACAGCCAACCACAAGAGCCAACTGAGCAATAATAGTTTAGTGAGTTGTACCACCAACTTTTGGTTGGATGCACATCTAACGGCACGGGTATATTTTTGTAGTAAATATACCCTGTCTAAAATGTTTCGATATTGTAGGGGCGACCTGTGGTCGTCCGTATATATCACTTCAACGCACCAGTCAAGTTATTTGTTT
>JAFTNE010000100.1 GCA_017452035.1 Clostridia bacterium | reverse complement strand
TTCGACCAAACGTAGGTAGGAGCTTTGGTAAAGTCGTGATCCGTTGCAGGAATCTCCTCGTAGGTGGAGTAGTCGCAATTTTCGCAAGTAACGTACTCTGCCCAGCCAATTTCGGTGCAGGTTGGCGCTTGCGCTTGGTGTGTTACAGGGCTGTGACCAAGTGCACCAACTGTTTGTTCATCCAACACTTTGCCACAACCAGTGCATTTTTGTTGTTTGTTGCCACCTTCGGTGCAGGTTGGAGCGTCCACAAAAGTCCAGTCTCCTGGGGTGTGGCCAGTGGCAGGAATAGCCTCCGTTTGTTGTTCGCCACAGTCACACAAACGTTGCTTTTCGCCATTTTGTGTACACGTTGGCTCAACCGTTGTTTTCCACTCGCCAAACTCGTGCTCGTGGCAAGCGCAAAGAACACACATTGTTGCCAATATTGTTAAAATCAGTATGATACAAAATGTCTTTTTGGTCATATCTAATCTAACCTCCGTAGATACATTACTAATTGCACACATTATACACCCTACGCGCACCAAAAGTCAATAGTTTGAGCCAAGGGCGACAGCAAACAGCAGTTTGCCAATAAAAAACGAGGCCGATTTCTCAACCTCGTTTTGTGCGTAAATTGTATTGTGTATTAGTAAGGTGTGATAATAATCTACATACTACCAAAGTACTTGGAAAATTGCGACTATTTACCAGAAATTGCCAAAGACTTGATTTTCAAAGTTGGGCAAGCAACGCCAACAAAGCGTTTTTCGATATCGTTACCAATGTGATCTACGTTGTTCATCATTTCGTAAAAGTTGCCGGAAACAACAAACAATGTAATTGGACGATCGATTTTGCCGTTTTTGATAACAAAGCCAGAGCCTTGAACGTTAAAGTCGCCGGAAATTGGGTTTAGACCTGCGTGCAAGCCACCAACGTCAGTTACGTAGATGCCGTCTTCCACCGTTGCAATAATCTCGTCCTTGGTAAGACTGCCTTGTTGAAGGTACATGTTTGTTGGCTGTGCAGATATTGCACCACCTCCTGACTTAAAGCCGTTACCAGTGGGTTTTTGTCCAAAGAAGTTGGCAGTTTTAAGTGTGTGCATAAAGCCGTTGAATACGCCATTTTCTACAACCTTTTTGGATACACATGGTACGCCTTCGTCATCGAAGGAGCTTTTGATAAGTGCAACGTCACAGAAAGGATCATCACAAATTGTGATGTTTTCTCCAAATACCTTTTGGCCTACTTTGTCGGTAAGAATTGTCATCTTGCGCAAAGCAGAGTCGCCAAGAAATACGGAGGAAAATGCCGACAAAATTTCGCTTGCAACGTCACGCTTGAATACTACTGGGTATTTGCCTGTTTCGATACTACCTGCGCCCAATTGGTCGAGGGCTGTTTGGGTGGACTCGGCAATCATACGATCCACTTCGATAGCGTTAAAGTCGGTGTTGATATCTCCACTGATACCTACGGCTGTTTGACCGTCTTGCGCTGCAAGTGGTCCAACAAAGGTGGAAATGTAGGAGTAGGATTGAGAAAGATCCAAACCTTTGGAGTTTTTGAGTTGAACTTTGCGAGCTGTTTCGCTGTATTGGCAGTAACCTACCTTTACAATTTTGTCGCTAACGGCAAGGCAGGCACTTTCTAACTTTTTGAGCAATGCAACCTTGTCGGCAACGGTGTAGTCTTTGTAGTTGGATTTGAGTTCTTCTACTGGTTGGTATGTGCTACCACCCTCAAACATAAACTCGGGTTCAGTTGCGTCCAATTGGTCTACATTGCGAGCAAGTGCTTGCAACAAGCTTTCGATAACTTGGTCATCCAAGGACTCTGCAACAACGTTTGCCATTTTGCCATTTTTGAGACCACGAATAGACACGCTGAACAATTCCTTCATGGAGTAGGACTCAAGTTTGCCTTCGTCAAGTTTTAGTGAGTTGCTTTCCGTTGTGGATGCGTAAACTTCCACTGCCTCAAGACCGAGTTCGAGACCACGTTTGATAATTTGATCTAATGTCATTACTTGTTACCTCCTTTGCCACCAACTGTCATGTGAGAAACTCTGATTGTAGGTTGACCAACAATTGTGGGGATGGATCCACTTTGAGATCCACACATGCCGTAGCCGTATTCGAGATTGTTTGCAATCATGTCGATGCGCAACAAAACGTCTTTGCCAGAGCCAACAAGTGTTGCACCTTTTACTGGACGGGTAATTTTGCCATCTTCAATCATGTAGGCAACGTTTACAGCAAAGTTAAATTCGCCTGTTGCTGGGTTAACGGAGCCACCACCCATTTCCTTTGCAAACAAACCAAACTTGGTGTTGGCAATGATTTCTTCAAAGGTGGAGTCCCCTGGCAAAAAGTAGGTGTTTGTCATACGAGATGTTGTTTGGTACTTGTAGGACTCACGGCGAGAAGAACCAGTAATTGGATGATTCATCTTAAAGCTATTGCGCTTGTCTACCAAGTACGATTTCAAAACACCGTTTTCAATAAGCAAATTGCGTTTGGAAGGTGTACCTTCGTCATCTACGTTGATAGAGCCCCAAAGGTCAAGTTGAGAGCCATCATCCACGGCGTTTACAATGTCGCTGGCAATTTTTTGACCAAGCTTGCCACAAAATACGCTCATACCCTTGGCAACGGATGTAGCCTCAAGACCGTGAACGCAAGCCTCGTGCAAAATTACACCACCAAAGCCATTGTGAATAACAACGGGCATTTCGCCACCTTGCATTTCTTCGGCGTGGAGCATTTCCACTGCGTTGAAAGCAGCCTCTTTACCAAACGCAACTGGGTCAAAGCCATCAAACATTTCCATACCTTGGTTGCGACCAAAGGAGTTAGAACCGTTTTGCATATCTTTGCCATCAGATGCAATTGCTTGGCAAATAAGACGTGTGTTGCAACGGTAGTCCGTTTGCCACGTTCCGTCACTTGCAAAAACAAAGATGTTACGTTCGTTTTTGGTTAAAAGAGCAATTACTTGAACAATTTCGTCACTGTACTCTCTTGCGCCACGTGTTGCACCACTGAGAAGGTCCAGTTCTTTGGAAATATCGTCACCACGAACTTGACGTGGGTTTACAACAATGTTAACTTCCTTTTCTACAAATTCAGCAACGTCCGTTGTCTTTTCGCCAACAAAGCTATCTGCCAATGTTTTTGCAGTTTCGAGGAGCTTTTCGGCAGTGGCAATGGTAACGGATGCGCTAACTTCGGTACCCTCCTTAATTACGCGTACTGCTGCGCCTTTAACGTTGGAAAGGTTTGTGCTTTCAAGCTTACCTTGACGCATACGGAAAACTTCGTTGGTGGCGCTTTCCATAAACACTTCGGCAAACTGTCCACCAGTGGAGAGAGCAACTTGCAAGATTTGTTTGGCAACCTGAGGTGTGATGCCAAAAACTTGTTGATGTTTTACACTCATTTTTATTACCTCCTAAATAATATGTTTCTATTTTATCAGCAAAGCCTTTTGTTGTAAACAATTTGACGCAATTTGTTATAAATTTAGGTAATTTGTGTTGACGCCGAGCTAAAATTTGATATTGTTCCCATCAAAACCTCAACAATCTCGCCGTAAACAAAATTTGACACTAAATAAAAAAAGCGATAAGCAGGTGCCTATCGCCTTGTTAAATATCTAACTGTTATGCCAACCAAACGGGGATTTGACTAATAAGTGCGCCCAAGCCGAAGCTTGCAATCCAACTAATAAAAATCATCATAAAAACGGCAATGATCATTGGCATTACTCTGCCCAAAAACTCGGCATGGAAATACCAAACAAAGAACAACGTTGTTAGTCCTGCAAACACCATTGGAAGAATTTCGCAAGCAATTTTGATGGCTAAATCAGCACCAGTAACATCCAAACCCATCACGTTTACCACGCCAAATGCTGTGATAACCAATGCGATTATAACGCCCAAAGTGATGGGAAGTTTTTTGAGTTTGCCATCAATAAAGGAACCAATGTTCAAGCCCAATACCAAAATCATAACGGACAACGAGCAACCAACAATACCAGCAGTTGCTACAAGCACTGTTGTAAAGAAGTACGCCACTTTAGATTCGTCACAGGAGTGGGAAACAATTTCACTTTTTACCTCTACGCCATCGATGTACGTTGTGCGTTTCCAGTCGTACACAGCTGTATCCACTTGGCCAACGGACATCAAAAACAATGGGAAAAGGGACAAGCCAGATACAATAACCGTCAATAAACGTAGGTAAAACTCACCAACGTTGCCACTGAAATCTATCAAAAAGTTACCAATGCCAAACAAGGACGAATCTTTGTAGAGGATGTGCATAAGTACGTTCAACGCAACGGCCACAACGGAAAATATCACCGACCAAACGGACATTTTACGCTCTTCGTATTCGTCCATGTTGGCAGAGTACTCTTCGTTGTACATGCTGAAAATTGCACCCAGCAAGCCACCACCTGCAAAAAATACAACCAATGCGCCGGCACCACCAACGGCCTCTTCGGGAAGGTTAAAAATTGCCATTGGGATGATACATCCCACGCACATCAGCAAAATGCCCAAGTAAAATTTAAGATTTCTCCACATAGTTTCCTCCTAATGTTATAAGTACTTTTAACTTGTTTGACAGGTTTTTGTCCTTTTGTTGTAGTATAACACATTTTGTGCAAAAAGGGAAGGAAATTAGTGCCTTTGGATGTTGCAAAAGACTTTTGGTGCAACAAATGAAATGCCAAAAGGTCTAACAATGATACCGGATAAGACAATTAACAAATTGATTGAGTATCTTAGACAAAAAGGTTGGACATGGGAACAAATTGGCCAACTCTTTGAGCACATAACTCAATAAAGAAAAAGACTGTCTGCTGACGCAAACAGTCTACAAGCAAATAAGTCAGCTTAGGATTCAAATAGAGCTGACAAAGCACTCAGGGGCGCCCTACCGCCTCTGGGTGTTTTTATTATATAACAGGTGGGTGCAAAAGTCAATAGCAAAATTAAAAAATCTACAAAGTTAGACCTTTTGCTGAAATTCTGTTTATATGTTATGCGTTTTGTTCTTAGTCGAGATACTTCATATAGTTTGCAATGTACTCGTCAGTAAATAGACTTGGCACTTCTGCTGGCTTTGTTTGCTCGGGTGTGGGTGATGAGGTTGAAATATCCAAACTTGGTCCACCAATATCATCAAACGATGGACCAGCATCAAATGCTGGTGGGGTATCAAAAGTGGATACGTCTCCCGAAAAAACATCGAAACTTGGGGTGTCGAAGGTTGGCAAAATAAGACTATCGTACTTGGTGGGTTTGTGCTTGCGAGTATACTTGCGAGGCTCTTTGCGATGGGCAACAAAGTAGGCGTAGTTTTTGGCACTAAAATTGGGGTCCTTTGCCTTTGCTTGGCGCACCAACTGGACATAGCGTTTTACACCACACAACTTGTAGTTGTAATCGTTGCCACAAAGTAGTTCGTACTCTGGTTGGTCCAGTAGAAAAATATGCTCATCATATAGGTAGTAGATACAAAAGCAACCGGGGGTAACGGCCGAATGCCAAAAAATATCTGGCAAAAAGCCTACGCTTTCCAAAAAGTATTTGCCCTCAATAAATGCAGGTACGGCAGAAATTGTCCAAATGTTGGGGAAGTTTTTGCGAATATCTTCCACTGCGTACTCAAACAGCAATTTGGAGTAGCCGTTGCGTCTGTACTCTTCTTCCACAAAAACGTAGTTGATGTAAAACTGCTTGAAGTAGCGTTTGGGTTCCAGCTCTAAATAGCCAACATTTTTGCCATCTACATAGATAAGGTAGTAGATAAACTCTTTGCGCTTGCAAGCAGTGTTGTAGTAGGCAACATCGGAGTACTTTTGCAAATACTCACGAGTGGTTTTT
>JAFTNE010000099.1 GCA_017452035.1 Clostridia bacterium | reverse complement strand
TAGTGCAATCCAAGGCCTTCCACAAGACCACAAGCCATGCTTACCATTTCTTCAAATGCCTCGTCACTTTGTTCGGGAGTGGTGTATTGGAAGAGTTCTACCTTGTTGAATTGGTGACCACGAATCATGCCACGTTCTTCTGCACGGTAGCTACCAGCCTCACGTCTAAAACAAGCAGAGTAACCAAAGAACTTGCGTGGAAGTTGACTTTCTGGCAAAATTTCGTCACGGTACAAGTTTACAAGAGCAGTTTCAGCTGTGGGCAAAAGGAACTTTTTGCCGTCGGCATTTGCAAGTTGGTAAACGTCATCCTCAAACTTGGGGAATTGACCAGCTGTAAGACCACACTCGTAACTGAGCATGTATGGTGGGAGCATAAATTCGTATCCCTTTGCAATGTGGCTGTCAATAAAGTAGTTCAACAAAGCCCATTCCAAACGTGCACCAAGACCGGTGTAAATCCAGCTACCGTTACCAGCAAGCTTTGCGCCACGTTCGTAGTCAATTAGTCCCAAACTTTTTGCCAGTTCAACATGATCTTTTGGTTGGAAGTCAAAGTGTGGTTTTTCGCCAAACAACTTGATAGGCTTGTTGTTTTCCTTGCCACCTGCAAGCAAATCTTCATCAGGTAGGTTGGGCAATCTCAACAAAAAGTCACGGATTTTTTCATTTACAACGTTAAGTTCGCCGTCAAGTTCGGTAATTTTGTCGCCAAGTGCCTTCATTTCGGCAATAACAGTGCTAACGTCTTGGCCAGCCTTTTTGAGTTGAGGAATCTGTCCAGAAACCTTATTGCGCTCAGCCTTCATACCTTCTACCTTGGCAATCAAGCTTTTGCGTTCTTCATCCAGTTGCAAAAATGCAGTAAAGTCAATATCTTTGCCACGGCGCAAATATCTTTGTCTAACTGCCTCGGCATCTTGTCTAATCAAATTAACATCAATCATTGTGTTTTACCTCGATTGTTATTTTCCATCCACCATTTTAGCACATCAAAACTTTTTTTGCAATCTTTTGATAACTATATTGAAATAAAAGATAACAAAACTGCACACAAAACACATCCCAAACAACCATTTTTTAGCTGTTAACAACAAAATTCCCTACCTTTGGTAAGATGTTTGACACATCATTACACAAAATGCCAAGCATTGACGGCTAACTTTTTGTCAATTTTGTAAATCAAGGGGCAAAACAGTTGAATAACAAAACAGTTTGTGGTAAAATATAGGCAACAAAACAAATTGGAGATAAACAAATGCAACTACGTGTTTACAACACTCTCAATCGCAGAAAGGAAGAACTCATCCCTGTAAAACCAGGTCAAGTAGGCATATATTCTTGTGGACCAACAGTTTACAAATACGCCCACATTGGTAACCTTCGCGCATACGTATTTATGGACGAACTAAGACGCGTACTTGAGTATGATGGAATGAAGGTAAAGTCGGTTATGAACATCACAGACGTAGGTCACCTTGTATCTGACGGTGACGACGGCGAAGACAAGATGCAAAAGTCTGCCAACGAAACGGGCAAATCCCCATTGGAAATTGCCGCTTTCTACACCGACCAATTTATGAAGGATATTGATGCTTTGAACATCAAACGCCCAACTGTAACACCAAAAGCTACCGACAACATCCCCGAAATGCTCAAAGTTGTACAAGACCTTTTGGACAAGGGCTACGCTTACGAAACGGAAGACGGTATCTATTTTTCCGTAGAAAAGTTCCCCAATTATGGTCGTCTTTCCGGCGTAAAGCTGGATGACCAACGTCACGGCGCACGTGTAGAGGTTAACTCCTTCAAGCGCCACCCAATCGATTTCGCTCTTTGGAAAAAGGCAGCACCCAACCACCTTCAACAATGGCCCAGCCCCTGGGGTATGGGTTTCCCCGGTTGGCATATCGAGTGCACGGCTATGAGCAAAAAGTACCTTGGCCCAACCTTTGATATCCATACTGGTGGTGTTGACCACATCCCCATCCACCACGAAAACGAAATTGCCCAAGCAGAGTGCTGGCTTGGTTGCAAACCGGTAAACTACTGGATGCACAGTGAGTTTATGCTAATTGATGGTGGCAAGATGAGTAAATCTCTTGGCAACACCTATACCGTTAGCGACATTGTAGAGCGTGGCTACGCGCCAGTTATGTTTAGATACTTCTGCCTAAACGTTCAATACCGTCAAAAGATCAATTTCACTTGGGAAGGCATGGAAGGTGCAAAAAATGCCTACAACAAGCTTTGTGCGCAACTTTGGGCACACAAAACAAGCAATGCTCCAACCGACAAGGCAGTAATTGACGACTACACCAAAAAGTTTGAGGATGCCATCAATGATGACTTGAACATTCCACTTGCTATTGGCGTACTTTGGACAATGCTCAAAGAGCCAAAATCCAAGGATATCTACAACTTGGCGTTGAAGTTCGATAAAGTTTTTGCCCTTGACTTTGACAAAATCAAAGAGCCAGAACGTCCTAAGATTGAAGTTCCAGCAAACGTAACAGCCCTTGCCGAAGAGCGTTTGGTTGCACGTAAAGCAAAGAACTGGGCAGAAAGTGACCGTTTGCGCAACGAAATCAACGCACTTGGTTACGCCATCAAGGATACAGCCACCGGCTACGAAATTACTTTGAAATAACTGCGCTGTGATGTTGAAAAAGATTTATGGTTAGACATAAATGCCTCTCACTTTGGGAGAGGTGGCAACGCAGTTGACGGAGAGGGTTAATAAGATTAACACCTAAAAGACCTTGCAAATTGCATGGTCTTTTTTTGTTTACAACACAAGAAATATTTGGCAAAAAACTCAACACGTATCGCAAAAAACGCAGGTTTTAACAGGTAATCATCGCGCATTTTTGTCATTAAGTAGGGTATTATTACGGTATTTTAGTGTGTCAGTATTTACTTATTTCCATTAATAGTTGTGTGTATTTTGCACAAAAGTTTGTAGAATAACCGATAGGGTTTACATTTGTAATCACTGTATTTTTGAAGGCTCGCCCTATGGGAGAGCTGTCATGTTAGTGACTGAGAGGGTAATTTGTTTTGAATGCAATGTTTGTTTGCAACACCAAACGGCACACATATTTATCCCTCCAACAGCATACAATTTTCCAAAGGGGTTAGTAGTGCAAAAAACTCACAGTTTGCATTTTGAAAACAACGTGTTGGAAATCAACGGTGTTGTGCAGGTAGTGGAAGTGGACGAAAAGGAAGGGCAGTTCAAGTTGGAAAACTCCACATTGGTAGTAAAGGGCAGTGGACTTAACATCGCCAAGTTAGACAAAGACCAAGGCTTGGTTGTGTTGGAAGTAAAAACAATCACGTCCATTGGTTACAAACAGGGCGTAAGCTTAAAGGGACTTTTCCGTTAATGCTGGGCAAAGGTATTGAGCAACTGTACCTTTTTGGTGCGTTTTGGGCGTTTTCAACTATCGCCACAGTAGTGTACTTGTTTGCACTGGGGTTTCTCAAAACGCAATTATCCAAGGTCATTTTCGATATTATCTTTTCGCTGGCAGTCGTGCCGTTATTCTTGATGTCCAACTTGCACCTAAATAACGGTGATTTTCGTCTTTTTGTGCTGTTTGCATTGGCTGTTGGTGCGCTAACAAGTTGTATTTGTTTTCGTTCTACACTTGACAAGCTGTCCAACAAGTTGTATAATTTGTTCACCAAACAAAAGGTGGACAACAATGGAAAAGGTATTTTATAAAAAGGGAACATCTATTCTTGTAATCGCATCAATACTGATAATTGTATTGTTGCTTTGCATGTTGCTCACTTTTTTGGCGCAAAGTGCATCATTTACTCAAAAACAAGAGTATGTCAACAAACTTATTGCTCAAACCAAAGAGGATATCAAAAATCAACAAGAAATAATTGAGTTTAAGCAAACGGATGCTTACATCATCGAGTGGGCATTAGCTCACGAACTTATCAGCGAAGAGGATTATTTGTTCGTAAAAGATTACCTACCCACCGAAGGCAACTAATTGTCAAATATCACAACTCGGCTAGTTATGGCCGAGTTTTTTATTGCAACCATTTCAACATTTATTTGTACAATTTACACCCAACTATTGACCGATTGACATTTAGCTGATATACTATAAACGTACAATTTTGCACGCATGTGCAACTAACACCAAAGGTAAATATCTATGGCAAAAAAACGTGTAAAAAAGCCCATTTTAGCAAGTAAATTTTTGCTCAATTTGTTGGCTGGTGTTTGGGGTAAGCCCTATTTTACAAAAAAAATCAAGTTAATTGATGACGGTTCATTGAGAAAAATACAACCGCCATACATTGTTGTTGCCAACCACAGTGGTTTTGCTGACGTTGGTGGGCTTATGATGCTGTCCAAGCCCAATTACCCCAACTTTATTGCATCCATCACACAAATTGTCAAGTGGCCCAAGCTTATCTACAATTTGGGTGTACTTCCTAAAAAGCAATTTACAGTGGATACTTCTTTGATACGCGATATCAAGTACATCTTGTCAAAAAATCGCAGTGTGGCAATTTTCCCCGAGGCAAAATTGTCGGTAGTGGGTACACCCAGCCCCATCAAACCTGCCATTGCAAAGCTTATCAAACTGCTAAAAGTACCCCTTGTAACGGTGTGTTTCCACGGCAACTATATCCATCATCCCCGTTGGGCAAGCTCAAAACGTTTTTGTCCTATGACGGCTGACGTGCAACTGGCAGTAACTGCTGAGGAAATCAAAACACTTTCCGTAGAGGAAATCCACAAGCGCATTTTGCAAAATTTGAGCTACGATGACTACCAATACCAACTGGATAACCAAATTGCAATTGAGGATGAACATCTTTGTGAAGGCCTTAACGGCATATTGTACAAATGCCCAACTTGTGGCGCAGAGTTTGCAATTACGGCACACGGCAACCAGCTTGAGTGCGCCAAGTGTGGCGCAACTGTCACGCAAAACAAGTTTGGTGGCTTAGAGGGTGGAAACTTTGCCAAGGTTACCCAATGGTACAACTGGCAACACCAATGTGTAGCAGAGGAAATTACCCACGACGACTTTGTTGTGGAGGATGACTTCCGGGCTGAAATGCTTGTGGGCAAAAACTACGTTGATTGTGGTATGTGCCACATCAAGTGCGACAACAACGCCCTTGCTGTCACTGGCGAAAACGTAAACGTATCCTTTAAGCGTGGAACGTTTTATACCCTGTCCTTTGATAACGAGTTTTTGTACCTTCCAACGGAAAGTGCAGTGTATCGTTTTCGTAGGCTAAACAACTTTGGCATCACAACCAAGTTTAACATAGCCATCGAAGAGCAAGCTATCGCTGACGAACAGTCCAAGTAGTGCAAAAAGGCGTGTTTGACTTGTAATACGGTCAAAAATGTCAAATTCAAGCCTAAAAACATAATTATTGTAACAGTTTTAGTTCAAAACAATTCCGTTTGCGCCCAGGTGCGCCACCAAGGAGGTTTACCGTGTCACGCACGTTAAGTAAACTTTTTGTAAAAATTAGTTTTATTGTTTACGCAGTCAACTTTGCAGTGTTGTTTATTGCAATGATGCTGTTGTTGTCTGCAACAAACAATATGAATATCTACATGATTCCCGGAATTTTCTTTTGTGGAATTATCTGCCTTGTTTACCCCGACTTTTTCAATGTAGTTGCCGGTGCTTTTGGCATGGAAACGGTAACAAGCCCCACTCCTACGGTAGCATTTGACCACATCAAGCAAATAGTTGACGATGCAATGACGCGTGACTACTCATTTTTGAAACAAAATGGTCTGCCTCTTGCAACCTTTTGTGTGATAGTGTGTTGGATAGCAGGCATCTTTTGTATCTGTCAACTACCCAAGTTGGACAAAATTGTCAACAGCCCCATGGACTGGTACAAACGTAAGTTTTTGTCCACCTATGTTTATGGTGTGTTTGGGTTGTTTTATGGCGTTGTATTGTGCCTTGGCGCATGCGCAGTTATCTTTGCAAAAGAGCCACTTACTGGTGGTTTGATGACATTTGCTTGGTATTTCCTCATTTGTGGATTGGCAATTGTCGCTGGCGTGGTAATTTTGATTTTGGAAAGAATTGTATCGGTACATGTGTTTGACTCAATGACTGTCGAAGAGCAAACTGCCCTTTGCGAAAAGCAATCCAAGTATATGAACAAGCGTCAACGCCGTCGTCAAGTAAGACGACTG
The DNA here is from genome assembly GCA_017452035.1 of Clostridia bacterium. GTDB lineage: Bacteria > Bacillota > Clostridia > Christensenellales > CAG-314 > Fimimonas. Next base: position 1,381 of record JAFTNE010000099.1, on the reverse strand, counting down.
GGTTCTAACGCACGCACCTCGGGCGAGTTGGAAAAGCGCAACAAGCGCAAAGCTAAAAACAAAAAGGGCAAAAAGCCAACTGGCAAACCCACAGACACAAAGCCAACTGGCAAACCAACTATAACAACGATTGAGCCTGTCAAACCAACGGATACCCCTGCTCAAACGGAGCAACCACAGGTAGCTGTTGACGAGGTGGTGTTGCCAACTGATGGAGACCAACAAAACTAAAAAACATACTGATAACAAAAGAGCGCATTGCCAACGTTGCAATAGCGCTTTTTTTGTTACGTCACTGCAATTTTTAGAGAAAGTAGTGTTGATTTTTAACAAACTTTCAAGGCCTTTTTACATCTCATTTTTTTCGTGCATACTTTTTTGTAGTTGTGTCATACTAAAAACACAACTAACAAGGAGGACACAAACTTGAACAAAACATTCAACGTTTTTGCTGTGATTGCGCTTGTACTTACAGTTATTGGCGCGCTCAACTGGTTGCTTGTGGGTATCTTTGGATTTAACCTTGTAACCTGGATCACAATGGGAACCACTTGGTTGGAAAGTGCTATCTACATTGTTGTAGGTATCGCTGGCTTGTTTATGCTTGTTTGGCTGTTTAGTGCTCGTGGCAGAATGGTTTGCAACGACTACGACAACAAGTACACACAACGCAGAACTTACTAATATGTAAGTTGGCAGAGTAGGTGTTGACCCTTGTAAGAAAAAGTCTTGTGCAAAACAATTTTGCAGGTGTGCTTTTTCTACAACGGTTTGCAACTACCACAAAACAAAGGTCGATATTTTGTCGACCTTTTTTGTTTTTGCGTACGTATGCTATCTTGCATAACCAGTTTAAAATTGTCTTTTGTATTTCTCAAAAATGTACATTGTTCGCGTGTGTACAAAAACACAGCAATTTCAAACAAAAAGTTTAGTATTTGTAAAAAAGTTTTGTGAAAATAATTGACAATACGTTACATATTGACTATACTCATATTGTTACCCAAGGTAAACAAATTTTTATTGTATATGTTGGTGGTCGTGCCAACGCCGTGAAATACGGCAGTACTCTAAATAGTGTGTTTTCCGTTGGGTATTTTTTTTATTTTTCGAGGTCGAAAATGATAGAAATTGGACGAAAACTAAAACAATATCGGTTACAACTGGGCCTGACGCAGGAGGAGCTTGCCAGCCGTACAGAGTTAACCAAAGGGTACATTTCCCAGTTGGAAAATGACCTTTGCTCTCCATCCATTGCCACCTTGCAAGATATTTTGCAGGTACTTGGTGTAACTTTGGAGCAATTTTTTGCTACGCCCAAGGTGGAAAAGGTAGTGTACCACCAAAGCGACTACTTTGTATCGCAAAACGAGGGTGGAAC
>JAFTNE010000098.1 GCA_017452035.1 Clostridia bacterium | reverse complement strand
TTTTAAAAGTCGCAAAGTGCTACTTGTCTTCTGGAATGCATTCAATTGTAAGATAGTCAAAGTCCACACTTTCCACAAAATCGCGCACAGGGTATTTTGTCATGTTGAAACGTACAAAATGTATGTAGTTTGTAACTGTGGTAATGGGTGTAGGAATGTCCATTTTTTCGCAGATGTTACGCAGTTCTTCGGCATAAAGGTAGTCGTTTGCTAAAAATTGACACTCATGCACAATGTTGCGTGTAATTTTGTCATCACGTACTGTTTTTGCCCAAATTTTCATAACATCCTCGCTAAATTGTTTTTAACATTATACCAAATACTTTGGTTGTTTGCAACATCTTTTTTACTTGTAAATAACAAATGTGCTACTCCTTGATGGCTTTTTATGCTATAACAATTTACTAATTTGCTATTTTGTGGTAAACTTATAAAGTTATATACAAATTCTCACGGGAGATTTACTATGAAAATTGGTATTTTCACAGCTATGGAAAAGGAAGCAGTTTCCTTTTTGGACAATGCAACCAAAACAATGGATGGCTCTTTTGCCATTTACAATTTCAAATTGGGCAATCACGATGCAGTTCTCTGCGTGCCAGCAACCGTTGGTGAAATTGCAGCATCTGCAAGCTGTCAACTACTCATATCCAAGTACAATGTTGACGTAATTTTGAACTTTGGCGTTGTTGGCGCATTGACGGACAAAATGTCCCTTTGCAGTACTGTGCTTGTAAAGGACGTTGTTCACTACGACATGGATGTTTCTGCCATTGACAACATCCCCGTTGGTAGATATGGTTGCTTTGACGACATTGCCGTGCCAACGGATGAAAAACTGCTTGCCAAAGCACTTGAACTGCAAAACATGCCGGTAGTGCGTTGCGCCTCTGCTGACAAATTTGTAGATGACGCCACTGCAAAAAGCAACCTGCACAACCAATTTGGCGCAGATATTTGCGATATGGAGTCGGCTGGTATTTTGTTTGCTTGTCGTTTCAACAACGTGCCATGTTTGCTTGTAAAGTGCATTTCCGATAGCCTTTTTGGTGGCTACCAAGAGTATCGCCTAACAACCAAAGATGTAACCAAAGGCTTTTTGGATTTGGCAACAAAGATTGTAGAAAACTTCTAATTAGGTGTACAAATGAGTAAAGTAGCAATGTCGGCTTGTGCCGACTACCAACCACAAAACGTACAAACTGCCGTTGATGATATTTTGTCTCAGCTTGGTGGTTTGCAAAACTTTGTAAAACCCAACCAAAAGGTGTTTATCAAGGTCAACTTGGTAAGGGAAATGTCCCCCGACAAGCATGGCACAACCCATCCCGAAGTGGTAATTGCACTGGTAAACGAACTATCCAAAATTACCCCACATATAGTAGTAGGCGACTCTTGTGGTGGCCTTTATACCAAGGGCGTTATGAACACTGTGTACAACAAGTGCAAAATGACGGACATTTCTGCACGTACCGTTGCAACACTCAATGATGACTTCGATTTTCAAACGGTGGATTTGAAGGGTAAAGTGATGCAAAAGTGCGAAATTATCAACGCTTTTGTAAATGCTGACGTTGTCATCAACATGACCAAACTCAAAACCCACTCTTTTGCAGGCTACACTGGTGCTGTCAAAAACCTGTACGGACTTATCCCCGGGCTTATCAAGGTGGAACTGCACAGCCGTTTTCCTGACCTTGGCGACTTTTGCAACCTACTTTGCGACATTGAGCAATACGCCAGCCAAAAGATTGTTTTGCACGTTATTGATGGTGTAATCGGTATGGAGGGCGCAGGCCCAACCAATGGCAAACCCAAGTTTATCGGCCAAATTTTGGCAGGCGCAAACCCTTACGAGTTGGACGTTGTTGCCGTATCGCTGTTTGGCAAACCCTTCCAAATGCCACTGTTGCAAGTTGCCAAAGAGCGTGGACTTGTAAGTGACGATTTGAGCACAATCGACTTTGATTTTTCCACCCTCAAAGACAAGTTTGTTAATGACTTTGACGTTCCCGAAGTTACCAGCGCAAACACCTTTTTAAACATGCCCAAATGGGTTAAAAAACTAGCCAAAACTCACCTTACAAAAAAGGTAAAAATAAACAAAAACAAATGCCGTGGATGTGGAAAATGCGTAACTCACTGTCCAGCGCAAGCACTGAAAGTGGTGGACAAAAGGGCAAAAATTAGCCAGTCAAAGTGTATCCGTTGTTACTGCTGTCAAGAGCTTTGCCCTTTTGATGCAGTACAACTCAAAAAAACACTAATGTATCGCGTTTTGCACGCATTTTCCCATACTAAAAATAAAAAATAATTTTCTTCGAGTTAAGTAAATCTCGACTTTGTAAACTCGCTATGGAAGAGCTGGCTCGCAGTATCTATGAGGGCTTACTGCGCCACACATCTTTACATTATCTAAAAACTATGACAAACTCAAAGTATATTCAAGATTTTTGCAAACTGTTACAATGCAACACAATATCCAATGGTGGCGACTTTGCCACCTTCCACAAAGTGCTACGTGAGGTGTTCCCCTTGGTGCATGCGCGCCTTCAAAAGGTAGACCTTTCCCTTGTGGCAGGGGAACGTGACTACACAAACGTTTTATTATTCAAGTGGGAGGGCGCAAACCACGACAAGCCCCTTGTTTTGATGGCTCACCAAGACGTTGTTCCCGTGGACGAGGCTCACTGGGATTACCCACCATTTGATGCCACAGTGGTAGATGACAAAGTGTATGCCCGTGGTGCAATTGATTGCAAAAATACACTTTTTTGCACAATGATGGCAGTGGAAGAACTGCTTGCAAATGGCGAACTTCCTCCACAAGACGTGTACTTGTCTTACAGCCCCAACGAAGAAATCTCCGGCACGGGTACGCAAATTGTACGCGACTACTTTGTCAGCAGTGGTATCACACCATTTTTGGTAGTGGACGAAGGTGGCGCGCTGATGAAAGCTGATGGCGAGTTTATCAAAAAGGACCTACTGATGGTTGGCGCTACCGAAAAGGGCTATGCCGACGTTAAATTTATTGCCAAGGGCGATGGTGGACACGCATCTAAACCACCATACAACACCCCCATTGCACGTATTGCCAAGTTTGTCAATTATTGCGAAAATCACCATGTTTTCAAGCCACGTTGTACAAAAATTGCCCGTCAAATGTTGTACAAAATGGGCGATGCTTTCCCCTTTGGGTTAAAACTTGTTAGCAAAACCATTGGCCTAACTGGTGGACTTGTTGCATCCATTGCTAGTGGCAAACTTGCCGGACGCAAAGGCGCAATGATTTTCAAAACGACAATGGCGTTTACTACGACTGGTGGTGGTAAGGTATCCAACGCTATCCCGGACGAAGCCTACGTTACTGCAAATATTCGCTTTTTGCAGGGGGATACCAGCGAAAAGTGCTTTGCAAAACTTACTAAACTTGCCAGCAAGTTTGATTTGGAGATGCAAGTTATCAAGTTCCGTGAAGCAAGCCCCGTTGTGGACGTTAATGGCGAAGGTTACAAGCTGTTTGAAAGTGTGGCAAAACAGGTGTATCCACAGGCAGTTATTGCTCCATTTTTGATGTTTGCCGGCACCGATTGCCGACACCTTCAACCAATTGCCAAGCATGCAATACGTTGTACACCCATTTTGATGACATTTTCACAATTGGATGCAATGCACGGCAACAACGAAAACCTTACCTACACAGCATTAGATAAGTGTATCGAGTTTTTCAAAAACCTCATCCAAGCCAACAAGTAAACAGCTGTTACAAAAATAAGGTTTTGACTTTTCATCTGTTTGGCGTGTACGCAATATTGTGGGTGTGTAGGTCATTGCAAGTTGCACAATTGACGTATTGTTAGCAGTGTAACTATCACCTACAACTCTCTTCAACTTGTTGCATTTACTTGACATAAACTTACTATTGTAGTAAAATTAACCTACAAAAAATATAAACAAACGCATTTGGCAACTTAAAGCATTGCTTTAGGTTGTTTTGTGCCGTTTTGATAAAATATCAAGGAGATAATTATGGCAGAAGTTCAATTGACCGAAGCTGGTCGCAGAGAGTTAGAAGCACGTTTGGAGTATCTCAAATCCGTTCGCCGTGCAGAAATTGCCGAAGAAATCAAAATCGCTCGTGGATTTGGCGACCTTTCCGAAAATGCCGAGTACGATGCTGCTCGCAAAGCGCAAGCAGAAATGGAAGGCGAAATTGCCGAAATCGAAGCTAAACTTCGTATGGCTAAAATCATCCACGAAATTACAGTTGTTTGCTGTGAAATTGTTGGTGGTGTAGAGCAACCTCAAAAAACATACACAATTGTTGGTACAACCGAGGCAGACTTTGCAGCTGGTCGTATCAGTGACGAATCTCCCGTTGGAGCAGCATTGTTGAAGACTGCCGAAGGCGAAGTTGCCGAAGTTGCATTGCCAAACGGACGTGTTAAGTACATCAAGGTTATTTCCATCCAAAAATAGTTTTACGACCTAAAAACACACAACAAATAAAACAAACGCCCTAACAGCAAAAGGGGCGTTTTTGGAGTAAACTTATGAGCGAACAAAACGTACAAACACCTGTAGTTGAACAGGACATTAACGAAATATTGCAAATCAGACGCGACAAGTTGGCAAAGTTGCAAGCCGAAGGTAACAACCCATTTGAAATTACCAAGTTTGACAAAACTCACTCGTCCAAACAAATTATCGATAACTTTGTTGACCCTGTTGAGGGAGAGGAAACCGAGCCACAAATCGTTGCCATTGCTGGACGTATGATTTCTCGCCGTATCATGGGTAAGGCAAGCTTTTGCCACATCTTGGATGGCGACGGCACAATTCAACTTTACGTAAAACGTGACGAAATTGGCGTGGACGCATACCAAGCTTTCAAAACTTGGGATATCGGCGACATCATTGGTGGTGTGGGCGAAGTTTTCCGTACACATATGGGCGAAATTTCCGTAAAACTCAAGTCTATCACACTGTTGTCAAAGTCCTTGTTGCCACTTCCCGAAAAGTACCATGGTCTAAGAGACCTTGAAACACGTTATCGTCAACGTTACGTTGACCTCATTGCCAACCCAGATGTAAAGCGTACCTTTGTTATCCGTAGTGGCATCATGAAGGCCATCCGTGAGTTTTTGGACAACCGTGGCTTTATCGAAGTGGAAACACCAATCTTGAACACTATCCCAGGTGGCGCAAACGCACGTCCATTTGTTACACACCACAACACTTTGGATATCGACATGTACATGCGTATAGCCCCCGAACTTTACCTCAAACGTCTTATCGTTGGTGGTTTTGAACGCGTTTACGAAATTGGCCGTTTGTTCCGTAACGAAGGTATGGACCAAAAGCACAACCCCGAGTTTACCACAATCGAACTTTACCAAGCTTACACCGACTTCGAAGGCATGATGGAAATCACCCAAAGCTTGTTCTGCTACGTTGCAGACAAAGTTCTTGGCACACGCCTGTTGCCTTACGGCGACGTTACAATCGACCTCAACAACTGGTCCAAGATGACAATGATTGAGGCAGTTGCTAAGTACACTGGTGTAGATTTTACAAATCTCACAGACGAAGAGGCAGTAGCACAAGCAGAAAAACTTGGCGTTCACCTCGACAAGGGCAAGCAAACGTGGGGTCACGCACTTTACGAGTGCTTTGACGAGTTTGTAGAAAAGGAACTCATCCAACCAACCTTTATCTACGATTACCCAGTAGACGTAAGCCCACTTGCAAAGCGCAAGCCAACTGACGGACGTTTGACTGAACGTTTCGAGTTCTTTATGAACGCAGCAGAAATGGGTAACGCTTTCTCCGAACTCAACGACCCAATCGACCAACAAGAACGTTTCATGGCTCAAGCACGTGCCAAGGCAAATGGCGACGACGAAGCGCAAATGACCGACGACGACTTTGTAACAGCACTCAAGTACGGCATGCCACCAACAGGTGGTTTGGGTATCGGTATCGACCGTATGGTAATGTTGTTCACCAACAACCAATCCATCCGTGACGTACTTTTGTTCCCCACAATGAAACCCATTGCTGAGTAGTAGTGTAGCTGTTACGTAAATTACAAATTAGAAAACTAAGGATTAACGATATTTCGCTAGTCCTTTTTTATTACAAAATTACTCTATTCAAATAAATTTATAATATTTTTGTGCTTTTTTCGGGCATATTCAAATGCTAGTTTTGTACCACTGCGTTTTGCTTCGTGCAGTGCATTTTGTTTTGATGATTGTAGCAGTGGTATATAGTTACTATCGTAGTAAAAAATGCAGTAGTCAGAGTTATCAATCATAAACATATTTCTTTCTAGATAAGAGTATTTTCCAGCATTTTTAATTGTTGAGGGATAATAGGTTTTCTCGTAGAATTTTAGTAGATATTCTTCATACGGTTTATCTATGTGTTGAAAACTTGACCTAACGTAAACTCTTTGGATAAAAGGATATTGTTTTTTTATCTCAGTAACAATTTCCCAAGCTAAATCATCAAACTCACTTCTACTACCAAATAAAAAAGTTGTTGCCCCCTCATTTATCAGTGCTAAAATGGTGTCGTATAATGAATTTTGTAATTTTTGGGTTTCTTCAATTTTTCTGTGACCTACAAAGCTAACTCGCATAACACACTCCGATTATCGTGGAATTCCGTAAAAATATTATATATTATGCTAACATAAAAGTCAATATCGTGGAACTCCACGAGATAAAATTTTTACAAATTCATATAATAATTTCGTGGAATACCTATATGGAATTCCACGAAAGGAGTCTAATATGAATTTGAACGATGCGATAATTAAAAGAATAGAAGAAATTTGCAAAGAGAAAAACATCAACGTGTGCGAAGCATCACTTGGTGGCGGCAAATCTCCTTCTGCCATTTACGACTTGCTCAAAGGTAGAACAAAATGATCCAAGGTGTCCACCATTAAGGCATTTTGTCAAGGCGCAGGCATAACGCTCTCGGAGTTTTTCGACAAAGACTACTTTAACGATTTTGAAGATTAAACACAAATAAAAAGGACTAACGATATTTCGCTAGTCCTTTTTTGTATTCTATTTTTATTCTTCTATTTTTTCCCCACAACCATTGCACGCAAACTGTTTAAAATTGCAAGAACGCAAACCCCAACGTCAGCAAGTATGGCTACAATCAAACCAAAGGCAATTTTGTCTAAAATGCCAACTGCCGAAAGTATCAACACAGCAACTTTTACAGCAATGCTAAACACAATATTTTGCTTTACAATGTTCATGGTCTTTTTGGCAATCTTTTTGGCTGTTACAATGGCAGTAGGGTTGTCCTTCATCAGTACAATGTCGGCCGATTCCACTGCAACGTCACTTCCCATTGCGCCCATGGCAATTCCAACGTCAGCCATTGCAAGCACTGGTGCATCGTTGATGCCATCCCCTACAAAGGCAACCGTGCCACTTTGTTTTAGTTTGGTAACAATTTCCACCTTGTCCTGTGGCAACAGCTCTGCGTGATAGTTTGTAACCTGCAACTGGTTTGCCACCTTTTGAGCAACGGCTTGGCCGTCTCCCGTTAGCATAACAGTGGTACAACCTGCTTTTGCAAGTTGAGCAATAGCAACGTTGCTATCTTGTTTTATTTCGTCTGCAATGGTAATGTAGCCCACAAACTTTCCATTTTTTGCTACAAACACAGTTGTGAACGTTTGTTCAATTTGTGGCAGTTCGACATTGTAGTTGGCAAGCAGTTGCTCGTTGCCACACAAAATTGTGCCACCCACGTATTCGGCAACCAGTCCAAGGCCGGCAATTTCCGTAACAATGGCGCGTGTATCAGTTTTGCAAGCATTGTTGATAGCTGTTGCAATAGGGTGGTTGCTGTACTGCTCGCAAATGGATGCAAGCTCCAATACCTCTTGTCTGTTTTGTTGTGGCCATACGTCCGTTACAACAAAGTTACCCTTTGTTAGTGTGCCAGTTTTGTCAAAGGCAAAAATGTTAGCCTTTGCAAGAGTTTCCAAGTAGTTGCTACCTTTTACCAACACACCCATTTTGCTGGATGCTGCAATGCCACCGAAAAATCCCATTGGCACCGATATAACCAGCGCACATGGGCAAGATACAAACAAAAACATCATTGCACGCCTGAGCCACATTGCCCAAGCACCGTCAAACAGTGGTGGAACAACTCCCACCAAAACTGCAAGTATCACTACAATTGGGGTGTAGTATCTACTAAACTTGGTGATAAAATGCTCGGCTGGTGCTTTGTGCGCAGTGGCATTTTCCACAAGGTCAAGTATTTTTGCCACAGTGCTGTTATCGTAGTCGCAGGTTGCTTGTACCTTCAAACTGCCATCCAAAAGGATGCATCCCGATACAACGTTTGTGCCTACGCCCACCCACTTGGGCAAGCTTTCGCCAGTGATAGCGCGCGTGTCGACGTTGCAACTGCCGTCAATAACAATACCATCCAAAGGAATTTTGTCCCCAGCTTTTACGATGAATATGTCGCCAATGGCAATTTCGCTTGGATGAACTTCCACCTCTTGCCCATCTACAACCATTGTTGCAACTTCTGGACGGATATCCATGAGCTCAGCAATATTCTTGCGACCTTTTGCCACAGCATACTTTTGGAAAAGTTCGCCAATTTGGTAAAGTAGCATTACGGCAACTGCATCGATGTGTTCGCCGATAAAAAATGCGCCAATGGTGGCAATTGTCATCAAAAAGTTTTCGTCAAACAGGTTACCACGTATTGTATGTAAAATGGCGTTGTACAAAATATCGTAGCCAATGGCAAGGTAAATTGCCACAAATAGTGCAATTTCAACAACGGGGTGCATTTCCACCGTCAAACTCAGCACAATTGCCACCACGTACGCCACCAAAACGATAATTATGCGCAGTAGGCTTTTTGCATTTCTACTCATGGTGCTATGCCTTCAAAGTGCAGTGTGGCTCAATTTTTTTGCAAATCTTTTTGGCTTGTTCAACAATGGATGCGTAGATGCTTTCATCACAGTCCAACGTCAATTTTTGTGTCATAAAACTGATTGTAACGGAGTTTACACCTTCAAGTTTTGCAATTGCTTGTTCTATCTTGGATGCGCAGTGAGCGCAGTCCAAGTCTATCATTTGTATTACCTTTTTCATGTTTTCCCCTCGTTGGTTTATTTTGCGTGGTGTAGGTGAGTCATTGCAATGGCAATAATGTCACGCACGTGTTCGTCATCCAAGCTGTAAAAAATTTCCTTGCCAACACGTCTGTTTTTGACAAGTTTTGCTTGACGGAGTATGCGCAGTTGGTGGGATACTGCCGACTTTGTCATGTTTAGTACGCTTGCAAGGTCGCAAACGTTAAGTTCGCTTTGTTGCAACGCTGTAAGTATGCGTATGCGAGTTGAGTCGCCAAAAATTTTAAATAACTCTGCAACGTCGTACAAAAAGTTTTCATCTGGCATTTGTGCCGATACTTTTAATACAACTTCGCTAACCTTGTTCAATTCGCTCACAGGTTTTACCCCCTTTGAAATGGCTATTTAGTCAAACAGTTGAATAATTGTTCAACCGTTAACAGTGTACACCACATTGTATGATATGTCAACGGTTTTTAGCATCCTTTGGGGAAGTTTTTTCTTGATGCACACTTATGATATTTTCTTATGTTACAAATTTGTGATATTTTTAATACATTTTGGAGATGTTTTTCTTTTAGCGAATTTTGAGGATGCTTTTCCTCTAACACATTTTGTGGACGTATTGGAAATATATTTTGATTTTGTTTGATAAACCTTTACTTTACACCTTGCATTTTTAGTGGTGTCGCTACAAAATCTTGTTACCTCTTGCACACAATTTGCTAACAACAAATAGTATGGTAGTAGGGCGCAAGCCACAAAACTACAAGGAGAAAAACAATGTGTTGTTTCAATAATTTTACCCCCAGATGTAACAATAACTGCAACAATAACAATGATGGTCGCATCTATATTATCGAGAGAGGTCCACGTGGTCCACGAGGCTTCACTGGCGCAACTGGTGCTGTTGGTCCCATCGGTCCAACTGGTGCAACAGGTCCACAAGGTCCTATTGGTCCACAGG
>JAFTNE010000005.1 GCA_017452035.1 Clostridia bacterium | reverse complement strand
TCTGATACACTTTGGCCAGATTTTACTAACGAAGAATATGATGCTATTATAGCCGATTACGAAACGCGTATTCGTAATTTTGGAGGATTAGTTGATGCTAAATAAAAAGTCCTTTTGGAAGAGAAGCTTTGTAAGTGTATTTATCTTCATCGCAATGGTGGGGATGATATTGCTTAATGTTTTTCTTCCCAACTTCCATAACGAAAAATTTATAAGTGGTAGAGGAATTAACTCGGCCATTATCTCCGTGCTTATTTTACTTGCAGTAGTAGAAATGCGTCGTGCATTTGGAGTAGAAAGAATTCCACATTGTTTCAGTTGGCTGTTGTGGTTATTTGGCTTTGGACTTGGTCCAAGTTATAGCTTTTTTGGTTTCAACGGTATAGTATTTTTTACCCTGTTTGTGTTTATTTGCGCCGTTGTTACAGCACTTATCAAAAATAGAGCTGATAGTTTAGCGTACATAGCATCTGTGTTGGTATACCCAGGACTTATTATGTCCAGTTTGCTGTACATAAATCGCTGCGCAACTAACCAAGTTGTTACCAATCCAGAAATGCTCAAATACATTTCCTACGACATTTGGTGGCATGTAAGCAATGTTCGTTACCAACAACTGTTGCCTTACAATGCAATTTCTTTGGCATTTGTATTTGCTGTTTCATGCTTCACAGATATTTTTGCCTACTTAGTAGGCAGTATGTTTGGTAAGCATAAGCTTTGCCCAGAAATTAGCCCCAAAAAGACAGTTGAGGGTGCAATTGGTGGTTTAGTTGGTGGTTTGCTTGGATCTGCAGTAGTGTACTTGTGTTTTGACTCACCACTCAACATCTTGCCTGAACAATTTGGTTTGACCTTTGCTGGTTTGGAACTTAGCACCGTAAACGTTGTTGCTACATACGTTCTTTTGGGACTGATTGGTTCAGTTATGACACAGCTTGGCGATTTGCTTGCAAGCATGGTAAAGCGTTACTGTGGAATAAAAGATTATAGCCGTATTCTTGGCGAACACGGTGGAATTATGGATAGGTTTGATGGCATCATGCTAAACGCATTGTTTGTTGCCAGCGTATCTATGTTTATTGTATAATGAAAAAAGTTGCCATATTGGGAAGTACCGGTTCAATTGGTACTCAAACATTAGATGTAATACGAAAAAATGCCGACAAGTTGCAAGTTGTGTCACTTGTCGCTTTTTCACGCGAGGAGAAACTTTTAGAGCAAGTAAAAGAGTTCAATCCAAGCTATTATGGTCTAATTTCCAAGAGTGGCGAACAATGTCTTATCGAGGCTGTTCAGGACGCAGATGTTGCAGTTGTCGCAACAATAGGTATCACGGCGCTAAAATGTGTTATTTACTGCTTGGAAAATGGCATTGACGTTGCTCTTGCCAACAAGGAAACCCTTGTGTGTGGTGGCGAACTTGTGATGTACAAGGTGGGCAAAGCAAAGCTGTACACAATTGATAGCGAGCACTGTTCAATTTCTCAGTGCATTGCCAGTAGAGATGGTGGCAAGGTGAACAAAATTCTACTTACTGCAAGTGGTGGACCATTTTGGAATTGTGATGTGAATAGTCTTTGCGCTGTTACTCCAGCAGAGGCGCTTGCGCATCCCAATTGGAGTATGGGCAGTAAAATAACGGTAGATAGTGCAACAATGTTCAACAAAACCTTGGAGGTGCTTGAAGCTCACTGGTTGTTTGGACTGCCTCTTGACAAAATTCAAATTGTTGTTCATCGTCAAAGTATTGTGCACTCTATGGTGTCCTTTACTGATGGCAGTGTTATGGCTCAAATGGCAATGCCCGATATGCGCTTGCCAATTCAAATTGCTTTGTTAGGCAATGGTAGCCAACAAATAATAGCCCCAATCGACTTTACAAAATTAGTTAATTTGACATTTCAGCCTTGTGATGTAGATAAGTTTCCTTGCGCAAACTTGTCTTACGAGGTTTTTGATAAATACCCACTTGCGCCTACAATTATGAACAGCGCAAATGATGTGTGTGTGGAATTCTTTTTGAAGGGCAAACTTGCTTTTGACAAGTACTATTCCACAATTACAAACGTTGTTGAGCATTTTGCGTCACAACTTTGCAACGTGTCTGTTACTGTTGATAACATCATCAACTGGGATAAACAGGCGCAAACTTTCACTAAAAATTTACTTAACGGTGTTGTATGATAAATTTGTTATCTAGTTTTTTGTCTATATTGCAATCCATTGGTAGCATTTTGATTGCGCTACTGGTGTTTGTGTTTATGATTACCGTGCACGAGTTTGGACACTTTGTTGCTGGTAGAATCCTCAAATTCCAAATCAACGAATTTGCCGTTGGTATGGGACCTAAACTGTTTTCCAAAAAGGGAAAAGACGGTACAACTTATTCTTTGCGCGCACTTCCATTTGGTGGTTTTTGTGCTTTTGAGGGAGAAAATGAGGAAGGAGAGGAAAACAACCCTCGCGCTTTTAATAATCAAAAGCCTTGGAAACGTATTATTGTGTTAATTTCTGGCGCTTTGTTTAACTTTATATCGGCTATTTTAATTTGCGCAATAGTATTTTTGTGTTATGGCGAAATGGCTGTGAAGGTAAACGATGTTTACGACTACGCACCAACCATCAACCAACAACTTGAAGGTAAGGTTCTTTACAAAATTAACGGTAAAAAGCTTTACGTTGTAGATGGCCTTTCGCAATATCTCGATGAAACAATGACTATCGAGGTAATTGATGAAAACGGAAATATTCAAACAATTGACGGTGTAACGTTGGGTAACTATGTCACACCCACGGTCAAACTTGTCGGCAAAGAGTTGTT
>JAFTNE010000097.1 GCA_017452035.1 Clostridia bacterium | reverse complement strand
GGCTGATGCCAAAGAGGCATATTCCGTTGAGGTTAAGGTCAAAACCGTTTTGAACGGTATGGGTATGATGCAATTTGCCGATAGGGTGGTTTCTACCTTGTCTGGTGGCGAAAAGACCAAAGCTGCCCTTTGCAAACTGCTGTTGCAACGTCCCGAACTTATGATTTTGGACGAACCAACCAACCACTTGGACTACAAAACTCTCGACTGGTTGGAAAGCTTCCTTTCGGGATGCAAGTGTACGTTGCTTGTTGTATCTCACGACAGATACTTTTTGGATAAAATTTGCACGTCAATTTGGGACGTTCAACATAAAGAGGTAGTTTCCTACAAGGGTAACTACACAAAATATCGTTTGCTCAAAGCTGAACGCATCGAAAACCAACTTCGCGCCTACGAAAAGCAACAAAAGGAAATTGAAAAACTTACCGACTATATTGCTCGCAACAAGGTTCGCGCATCCACAGCTGATATGGCAAAGTCGCGCGAAAAAATGCTTGATCGTATGGAGATTGTCAACGCTCCCAAGGCTGACGAGCGTCCACCAAGATTTAAGTTTAGCTATTCAAACGAGCCAAGTGAGTTTCCGTTAACTATCCAAAATTTCACCTTTGGCTATGATGACAAAATACTGCTCAATAACGTAAGCTTGCAAATTCGCCGTGGTCAAAAGGTGGCATTGTTGGGGCTAAACGGAACGGGTAAGTCCACCTTAATTAGACGTATTGCATCGCAAAACCCCTACGATTTGGGTAAAATTGTATTTGGCAAAAACGTGCGCTTTGGCTACTACGATCAAGAAAACGTCAACTTACAGGGCGACTTGCGTGTTTTGGATCAACTTTGGTTTGATAACACTCGTATGTCACAAACGGATGTAAGGGGACTGCTTGCTCAAGTAACGCTTGGTGCAGATGACGTGTACAAGCTGGTAAAAGAGCTATCCGGTGGGGAAAGAGCAAAGCTTGGTTTGGCAATGCTAATGGCAAAGGACAACAACCTTTTGATACTGGACGAACCAACCAACCACTTGGATTTGCCCAGTCGTGAGGCCTTGGAAGAGGCGTTGAAATCGTACTCGGGTACATTGCTTGTGGTATCACATGACAGATACTTTGTAAACTCTATTGCAACAACAATAGTGGAGTTGGAAAACAAACAGCTCAATACCTACGTAGGCAACTACGACAACTTTATTGCAACCAAGTCCAAAGTGGCAACGGATGTTCCCAAGCAATCCAAACCAACTTCTACGTATCGCACCCCCAAGCAACGCGCAGCAGAAACCAATCGCGCTAAACGCCTAAAAGAGTTAGAAATCATTATTACTCAGCTTGAGCAAGAAATAGAATTGTTGCAAAATCAAATGGCTCTACCGGAAATTGCAAGCGATTTTTCCAAGCTTTCGCAAGTTATGCAACAGTTGGATGATGCCAATGCAAAACTGGAACAAGCTCTTGTTGAGTGGGAAGAATTATCACAAGAGTAATCTTGTAATTGGGAGGAAAAATGATAATAAAGCAACAGTATCCTGTAATCGAATATGATGACGACAAAGATGCTTTGATAAGTCCAGAACATATAAAAGTTTTACTGGGTGATAGGCCAGTGGTGGATAAGCTTGTAATAACCTTTTTTAAGGAAGTGATACAAACCTTGCTTGCTGAGGGAAAAATTGAGCATTTCATTACCATTTCTGGCGAAAACGACCTGGTGGTATACAAATTTGTCGATGCCGACGTGCTGATTTTGCACGGCATTATTGGTTGCCCAGCATGCGCAGGATTTTTGGACGATATGATAGGCCTTGGCGTTACCAAAATTATGTTTTGTGGTGGAGGTGGCGTTTTGGATAAAAACATACCAGTTGGCCACATACTTGTTGTACAAGGTGCTATTCGTGATGAGGGATTTTCCTACCACTATGTTGCTCCATCACGAATTATCTACACGCAAAATGACGTTCGTTCAACCATTTGCAACTACCTAAATGAGCAAGGTGTGCCTCATTTTGAGGGAATAGTTTGGACAACGGATGCCTTCTATCGTGAAACCAAAGCCCGTATTCAACTGCGCAAGGAAGAAGGCGCAAAAATTGTTGAAATGGAGCAGGCTGGATGCATTGCCGTTGCCCAATTTAGAAATGTAAAATATGGCGCTATCATTTACGCTGGCGATGACGTATCGCAAGATGTTTGGGATAGTCGCAACTGGCAAAATCGCAAAAGTATACGTTTCAATCTTGTGGAAATTTGTAAACAACTTGTACAAAAGATTTAACTTTACGCTAATGGTTTTCTCAATGCAACCATTTGTTGATGCATTTGGTGGTGCAACTGATGCAATAGTCAGTTTAATATTAGTCAAGCAACATTATAGTAGTATCAATGTAGGTGCGACCTGTGGTCGTTCTCCACAACAAATTAAACAAAAATTTTATCATCTAATCATATGAAAGTAGCACTTATTACAGGTGGCTCTCGTGGCATTGGCGCAGAATGCGTTAAGAAGTTTGCCCAAGAGGGTTACACCGTCATTTTAAATTACAACAGTAGCAAAACGCACGCTCAAAGTTTGCAACAACAGTTGCAAAGTCAAGGGTGTGACGTACACCTTTACCAAACAGATGTTTCTAATGAAGAGCAAGTTGTTGCCATGTTCGAGTGGGTGGGCAAGTTTTTCAAACACTTGGATGTGCTTGTCAACAATGCAGGTGTTTGGCGTGGTGGCATGATACAAGATATGTCGCAAGACGACTACAATTTCGTGATGAACGTTAACGCCAAAGGTGCATTTTTATGCTGTAAGTACGCATTGCCCTTGCTCACAAAGTCAAGCAACGGCGCAATTGTAAACGTGTCCTCTATTTGGGGGCTAAAAGGCGCATCTTGTGAAAGTGTGTACGCAATGAGCAAGTTTGCGCTTGTTGGCTTAACACAATCGCTAGCAGAAGAACTTGATGGCATTGTCAACGTAAACTGCATTTGTCCACCAATAGTGCTAACGGAAATGTGCGCTGGCTACACCGAAGAGGAAAAACAAGCCTTTTGTGCCGAACATAATACCAAGTGCTATTTGCCAAGCGAAGTAGCAACGGAAGTTTTTGAGCTTGCTAACAATGGCACAAACGGAACAATACTAAAACTGTGAGGAAAAACTGATGCATCCAGCATTAATTGTACTAATAGTAGTTTTTGGCGTAGTTGCATTGTACACAATTTTGTGTTACGTAATTGCAAATGGTGTGTTCAAAATGGCAACACGACCAATAGCTTATACCTTTGAAGAATCGATGAAATCGCAAATTCAAGATTTCAACGTTGATTTTGACGACTACCTACATAATTGGAACAAACAAGATTTTGAAGTGGACGGCGTTCATGGTAAAATTTGTGGCGAAGTAATTTTTCACCCAGATACTGAAACTCAGCAACGTAAAAAAGTGGCAATTGTGTGCCACGGACATACCTGCAATCGCATCAACTCCATCAAGTATGCAACTATTTTTTACAACCAAGGTTACAGTGTAGTAGTATACGACCACGCCTACTTTGGCAAGTCCGATGGCCCCTACACAACACTTGGTTTTAACGAAAAGTTTGACCTTTCAACCGTTATTGACTACACAAAAAATTTGTTTGGTCAAGATTGCTTTTTGGCTTTGCACGGTGAAAGTATGGGCGCAGTAACAATTTTGTGTGAACTGGGTTTGCGTAGCGACATAGACCTATTGGTTGCAGACTGTGGTTTTTCTCACACAATGAACTACTATCGCGAGTTATGTTTCCAAATGGCGCACGTACCTGCATTTCCCACTGTGGACTTCGCAAACATAATCTCTAAACACAAAATCGGCTACGACTTTACCAAGACAATCCCTATTGACTGTGTAAAAAACAGCAACGTGCCCATTTGTTTTATCCATGGTGGATCGGATACGTTTATTAAACCACATCACAGTGTAGATATGTACAATGTATGTCAAAACTCGAACAGTGAGCTACATCTTTTTGATGGTGCCGAGCATGCTCGCAGTATTGCTGTAGACAAGGCACGTTACGAGCAAATAGTGTGCGATTTTATCCATAAAATAGAAGATTTGCAAAAATAATTGCCAAGCAGTTTTGGCAAAGGAGTAATATATGAAACTTTCTCAAATCAAATATGTTCGTCCAGACAAAGACCAACTACTAAAAGACCTTGCCAACTTCAAGCAACGTTTTGAAAGTGCAAAAACAGTTGACGAGTTTTACGCTGTGCACGACGAGTACAAAGCTTTTGCAGAAAAAGCAAGCACACCAATGCACATTGCTTTTATTCGCTTTTCTCAAGATACACGTGACGCATTTTATGCAGCTGAGCAAGACTATCTTGACGAAGTAATGCCCCAAATCAGTGTTGCTATGGCAGAAATTTCCAACTGCTACCTCACAAGCCCATTCCGTAGCGAATTGGAAAAACGTTTTCCCAAGGTAATGTTTACCAATTTGCAAATGACAGTTGACGTAAACGACCCACGCATTGTTGAAGATCGAGTTGAAGAAAACAAACTTACAACGGCTTATCGTAAGCTTATGAGTAGCATTGTGGTAGATTTCAACGGCGAAAAGTTACCTTTGAGTGGCCTTGGTAAGTACTCCACATCCAGCGATCGCAATATCCGTAAGCAAGCGTCTGAGGCACTTGGCATGGTATTGGAGCAAAACAAGGCGCAACTTGACGAAATCTACGATAAACTTGTTGCAGTGCGTACTCGAATGGGACAAAAGTTGGGATTTGAAAACTTCTCAAAGCTTGGCTATATGCAAATGCAACGTAACTGTTACACTCGTGAAGACATTGCAAAGTTCCGTGAAAACGTTTTGAAGTACATCGTTCCACTTGCAAACAAAATTCGCGCAAAGGTAGGTGTAGACCTTGGCATTGACAAAATGTATGTCTACGACCACGGCGTATTCACTAAAAACGAACCCCGCCCAGTTGGCACACCAGACGAGCTTTTTGCAAAGGCGTCACAAATGTACAACGAAATGTCTCCCGAGACGGGCAAATTGTTCGATACCATGGTGGAAAGCGAGTGCTTTGACGTTATGAGTAGAGAAGGCAAGTCTGGTGGTGGCTACTGCGACGGTTTGCCCGAGTTCCAACTCCCATTTATCTTTGCCAACTGGAACGGCTCTGCTGGCGACATTGACGTTTTGACACACGAGTTTGGCCACGCATTTGAGTTTTACAAGTCTTT
>JAFTNE010000096.1 GCA_017452035.1 Clostridia bacterium | reverse complement strand
TCAAAACTATCTACGACAAGGGCCTACTTTACAAAGGTTTCAAAATTGTGCCATACTGCCCACGTTGTGGAACGGCACTTTCCAGCCACGAAGTAGCTCAAGGCTACAAGGACGTAAAGGAAAAGTCCGCAGTTGCAAAGTTCCAACTTGTTGACGCTCCCGATACCTACTTCCTTGCCTGGACAACCACTCCTTGGACATTGCCAAGCAACGTTGCACTTTGTATGAACAAAGATTTTGACTACGTTACCATCCAAGTGGAAGACGGCACCAAGTACATCCTTGCAAAGGAACTACTTTCCAAACACTTTGAGGAAGGCAGTTACACAATTTTGGAAACAAACAAGGGTAGCCACTTTGAGCACGTTCACTACAAACCATTGTATACATGGGCAACCTTCAAAGAGGATGCATACTACGTAACCAACGACGACTACGTAACATTGACAGACGGTACAGGTATTGTACACATTGCTCCTGCCTTTGGTGAAGACGACGCTAACGTTGGTCGCAAGTACAATTTGCCACTTGTTCAACTTGTTGGCGAAGACGGCAAGTTTGTTCCCGGTTGTGGCGAACTTACAGACGTGTTCTGCAAGCACGCAGATAAGTGGATTTTGGCTGATCTCAAAAACCGTGGTTTGTTGTTTAGCGAACTTATGTTTGAACACAGCTATCCACACTGCTGGCGTTGTGATACTCCACTTATCTACTATGCACGCAAGTCTTGGTTTATCAAGATGACAGCTGTCAAGGACCAACTTTTGGCATCCAATGCAACAGTAAACTGGATTCCTGCAACAATTGGTACTGGCCGTATGGGTAACTTCCTCGAAAACGTTATCGACTGGGGTATCTCTCGAGACCGTTACTGGGGTACACCTTTGCCACTTTGGATTTGTAACAAGTGTGGTAAGGTTCACGCAATTGGTAGCCGTAAGGAACTTGCCGACCTTTGTGGTTGTGACGAAAATATCGAACTTCACCGTCCATTTATTGACGACTGCAAGTGGACTTGTGACTGTGGTGGTACGTTCGAGCGCACACCAGAAGTTATCGACTGCTGGTTTGACAGTGGTAGTATGCCATACGCTCAATTCCACTATCCATTTGAAAACAAAGACCTGTTCGAACGTAACTTCCCAGCAGATTTCATCAGCGAGGCAGTTGACCAAACTCGTGGTTGGTTCTACACATTGCTTGCCGTATCTACATTGCTCTTTGGCAAAGCTCCTTTCAAAAACTGCATTGTTTTGGGACTTGTAGGCGACGAACATGGTGTAAAGATGTCCAAGCACAAGGGCAACGTTGTTGACCCATGGGATAGTTTTAACAAGCAAGGTGCAGATGCCGTTAGATGGTACTTCTACACATCCAGTTCCCCATGGCTCCCAAGCCGTTTCTATGACGAGGCCGTATCGGAAACTCAACGTAAGTTCCTGGGTACTCTTTGGAACACCTACGCATTTTACGTTTTGTATGCCGATATCGACAACTTCGACCCAAGCAAGTACAACCTTGCCGACTGCGAGCTTACACTTATGGACAAGTGGCTACTTTCCGAAGTGAATGAACTTGTAAAAACTGTGGACAAGGGTCTTACCAACTACGAAATTACCGAAACAGCTCGCGCAATCGAAAAGTTTACCGATATGCTTTCCAACTGGTACGTTCGCCGTTGTCGTGAACGTTATTGGGGTAGTGAGTGGACAGCCGACAAGCAAGCAGCATACATGACTTTGTACACAACACTTGATACACTTGTAAAGGTTGCTGCTCCATTTGTTCCATTTA
>JAFTNE010000095.1 GCA_017452035.1 Clostridia bacterium | reverse complement strand
TTGCAGTCATACCAATGGCAATAAACAATGCAATTAGGCAATAGATAACGTAAATGATGATGCCAATAACTTTAACTTTGGATAGCCAAGTAAGCACCGTGCGTGTCAAAAGTAGGTTGATAAAGTACAAAACTGTAAACAAAAGTGGCAAAATGAAAATTGCATTACCAAGACCGTCTACGTTTCTGCCCAAAAGTTCGCCAATTACAAACATAGTGTTTGCTCCCCCTAAAACTTATAGATACATTATATGTTGATGCGGGAAATTTGTCAATGATATGTGTAATTTTGAGTAACGATATTGGCAAATTTTGCGCCATTTGGGGTGTTTGAAGGTCTGGCTTTATAATATACAATTCTCATAAATTTTACAAAAAGGACTACAAAACGTAGTCCTTTTTGTATATCGCTTTGTTGAAATAGAAATTAGATTTACATATATACATCAAACTAAATCTACATCAATAGCAAAATTTATCTACAATACCTATTGTACCACTCAACTTGCTTGTTTTAATTGCAAGGTTAGTGGTTCTTTGCCTTCCACCACGGCACGTGTGATGTGGGCAACTTGTGGCTCTTTGCTGTTGGGGGCAAAGTACATGCAATCCAGCATCAAGTTTTCCAACACGCTACGTAGTCCACGTGCGCCCGTCTTTAAAGCAATGGATTTTTCTGCAATGGCTACAAGAGCATCATCATCCACAACCAAATCCACCTTGTCCAAACTGAGCAGATGTTGGTACTGTTTTACAAGTGCGTTTTTGGGGGTTGTGAGTATGCTTACAAGGGCATTTTGGTCCAATGGAGCAAGTCCTACGGTGATAGGCAAACGGCCGACAAACTCGGGAATAAGGCCGAATTTGATGAAATCTTGTGGTTGAATTTGCTTTACCAGTTTAGAGTAGTCCACTTCCTCGGCACTTTTGATTTGGTTGCCAAAGCCAAGCCCACCACCCACTTGGCGTTTTTCGATAATTTTGTCCAAGCCAACAAATGCACCACCACAAATAAACAAAATATTGGTGGTATCAATAGGAATAGTTTCCTGTTGGGGGTGTTTTCGACCACCTTGTGGAGGAACGTTTGCAACGGTGCTTTCGATAATTTTGAGCAACGCTTGTTGCACTCCTTCGCCAGAGACGTCGCGTGTGATGGAGACGTTTTCGCTTTTTTTGGCAATTTTGTCAATTTCATCAATGTAGATGATACCCATCTCGGCACGCTTGATGTCGTAGTCGGCAGCTTGGATGAGTTTTAAGAGAATGTTTTCCACGTCTTCGCCAACGTAGCCTGCCTCCGTCAAAGTGGTAGCATCAGCCACTGCAAATGGTACGTCCAAAATTTTTGCCAGCGTTTTGGCAAGCAAAGTTTTGCCACAGCCCGTTGGACCAAGCATCAAAATGTTGCTCTTTTCCAACTCAACGTCGCCAGCCTTGCCCTTGTTCAAAATGCGTTTGTAGTGGTTGTACACTGCAACGGAAAGGGTGCGTTTGGCGTCATCTTGACCAACAACGTGCTTGTTTAGTTCTTCGTGAATTTGACTGGGTGCAAGCAGTTTAAATTTTGGTTTCTTTTTGTTGTTTTGTTTTTGTTCCTCAGCGAGAAAGTCGGCACAAATTTTTACGCACTCGTCACAGATGCACACACCTGTGGCACTGGATAGCATTTTGCCCACTTCTTCCTCACTGCGGCCACAAAAAGCACAGTATTGAATCATGTTTACTCCTTACTTACGTTTTGTGAATACTTGGTCAATCAAGCCGTATTCCAGGGCCTCTTCTGCTGTAAGATAGTTATCTCGCTCGGTATCGCGCTCCACTTGGGCAATATCTTTACCGGTGTTTTCGGCCAAGATACGGTTGAGCTTGTTTTTGGTTTTTAGTAGTTGTTGTGTTTGAATTGCAACGTCCGTTGCTTGTCCACGCGCACCACCAAGCACTTGATGTATCATAATTTCTGCATTGGGCAATGCAAAACGTTTGCCTTTTGTGCCACTGCTAAGCAAAAATGCGCCCATACTTGCAGCCATACCCACACAAATGGTAGCAACGTCACAACGGATGTAGTTCATTGTGTCGTAGATTGCCATACCAGCAGTTACCGAGCCACCAGGGGAGTTGATGTAGATGGAAATATCTTTTGTGGGGTCTTTGGACTCCAAGTATATCAGTTGCGCAACAACAAGGTTGGCAACTTCGTCTGTAATTTCGCCACTAAGAAAGATAATTCTATCCTCCAATATGCGAGAAAAAATGTCGTAGCTACGTTCGCCTTTGTCGGTGGAATCTACCACCATTGGTATTAGAGCCATATGTTACCTCCTGTAAAAAACACGTCGGACAACTGCTTTGCCCGACGTTATTTGTTAGTTTTGTTATGCTATTGTGTTTTCGCTCTTCAAGAATTCCAAAAGTTTTTCGGTGATTACTTGGTTTTCGAAGTAAGCAATTTCGCCTTGACCGAGAGTTGCTTTGAACTCGTCAGTAGGTTTACCGATGCGTTCTGCATACTCAGCAATCTTTTTGTCAACGTCCTTCTTTGGAGCCTTGATCTTTTCTACACGTACAATTTCTTCAAATACCAAACGTGTGTGAACAGCCTTTTGAGCGCGATCTTTGTAGTTACCACGAAGGTCGTCCATTGTGGAGTTTGTGTACTTAAAGTAGCTGTCGATATCCAAACCTTGGTACATGAGTTGGTACTTGAAGTCTTCGATGTATTGGTCGATTTGTTCTTCAATCATTTCAACTGGGATGTCGATAGCAGTGTTTTCTACAACTGTTTGGATCAAAGTGTCTTCGTCTTTGTCTTGCGCTGTCTTTTCAGCTTGAGCTGTCAAAGTCTTTTCGATGTCAGCCTTGTAAGCCTCCAAAGTATCAAATTCGCTAACGTCCTTTGCAAAGTCGTCATCAAGAGCAGGCAACTCTTTTACGGAAATACCATTGATTGTGCAAGTGAAAACTGCAGGCTTGCCAGCAAGGTTTTCTGCGTGGTATGTAGCTGGGAAAGTAACGTTGATGTCCTTTGTTTCGCCAATGTTCATACCGATGAGTTGTTCTTCGAAACCTTCGATAAATGTATGAGAACCAATTACAAGTGTTTGACCTTGAGCTGTGCCACCTTCGAAAGCTACACCATCAACGGAACCAGCATAGTCGAGGTTAACTTGGTCGCCGTCGGCAACTGCACGGTCGGTAACGTCAACAAAACGAGCGTTGCGTTCGCGAACTTTTGCAAGTTCTGCATCTACGTCAGCAGCCTTAACCTTTGCAGGAGCTGTTTTAGCAATTGTAAGTCCCTTGTACTCGCCAAGAGTGATTTCTGGACGAACTGTAACAACGATAGCAAAGCTTACGCCCTTGTCGTCGACCTTGATGGATTTATCGTCAATTGCTGGACGAGCAACAGGTTGTGCCTTTTTATTTTTATCCAAAAATTGGCCGTAATATTCGTTAGCTGCAAGATAAAGTGCATCTTCGAAGAAAAGACCCTTGCCATATCTGTTTTCCAAAACGGACTTTGGAACGTGACCCTTTCTAAATCCAGGAACACTGTACTTA
>JAFTNE010000094.1 GCA_017452035.1 Clostridia bacterium | reverse complement strand
TAAATCTGTTATTCCATTTGTAATTACCATTGGTTGTGCAGTGCCTGGCATCATGGCAAGCCGTACCATTCGCAACGAGCGTGAACGCCGTGCCACAGCAATGCTTGCACCCTTTATGCCTTGTGGTGCAAAAATTCCTGTAATTGCATTGTTTGCAGGCGCTTTCTTTGATAACGCTTGGTGGGTAAGCGCACTTATGTACTTTGCCGGTATTGCTCTCATTTTCCTTGGAGCATTACTCATCAATCTTATCACTGGTTACAAAGCGAAAAAATCTTACTTCATCATAGAACTGCCCGAATACAAAAAGCCATCATTTTTGGGCGCATTCAAGTCTATGTGTAGCCGTGGTTGGGCGTACATTGTAAAGGCTGCAACCATCATCTTGCTTTGCAACATGGTAGTACAATTGATGCAAACGTTCACTTGGTCCTTTACCGTTGCCGAAAGTGCCGACCAATCTATCTTGGCAAGCATTGCAACGCCATTTGCCTACGTGCTTGTACCCATTGTTGGCGTGCTTTCTTGGCAACTTGCAGCAGCAGCTATCACTGGATTTATCGCTAAGGAAAACGTTGTTGGTACACTTGCTGTTTGCTTTGTTGGTTTGGAAAACCTAATTGATATGGAAGAACTTGCCATGTTGGAAGGTGCAGGCGCAGACGTAGCTGGTATTTTGGCAATCACAAAGGTGGCCGCACTTGCCTACTTGATGTTTAATCTTTACACTCCACCATGCTTTGCAGCAATTGGCGCAATGAACTCCGAAATGAAGAGTGCAAAGTGGCTTTGGGGTGGCATTGCACTTCAACTTGCAACAGGCTTTACCGTTGGTTACCTTGTATACACAATTGGCACACTCATTACCGATGCATCCAGCCTTAACGTTGGTGGTGCAATTGGTGGACTTGTAGCAGTGCTTGCATTTGTGGCAGTTGTTGTGGTAATGGCAGTCAAAGCCAACAAACAAGTCAAAGCCGAACAGGCTTTGAACTAACTAAATTTACAAATAAGGATACATACTATGAAAATTGAGGACATCATCGTTATAGTGATTGCAGTAGCCATTGCTGTGGGTATCATTGTGTACCTTGTCAAGGCAAAAAAGCGTGGCGAAAAGTGCGTTGGATGCCCCTACAGCAAACAATGCCCCAGCAAAACAAAGTGTACGTGTAATCACACTAAGGACAAAAACAACTAACGTGTTTTGTTGGATTGTTAATGGTTGCGACCAACACAGCAATTAGCTTAAACAAACACATCCAACACAAGACATAACATATGTAAAACATTGTATAAAAACGCAAGGGAAACCTTGCGTTTTTTTGTTTATATTTACAACACTTGGCAAATCTTTACAAAAAGGAGTTTTGCAATGAAGTGTTCGCAATGTCAAAGGGATGCACGCGACAACTACTGCAAGTGTCAAGATTGTGGTGCAACTTGTTGCGTAAGGTGTGCCGAAAAACAATGTTTGGTTTGTCCCAACTGCGGTGGGCAAATACGGTACTTGTCCTAAATGGTGCATACAAATACAAAAAAGGACTCGATTGTTTCGAGTCCTTTTCTATTGTTCAATAACAACAAACAATTTGTTACAATAGGTGTAATTTTTAACGGAAGATGCCCTTTTCCACTTGCAATTTTTGCAGTGCAGTTGGTGAACTACATTGTAAACAATTTGGCAACGTCCACAACGTCCCCTGCTCCTAAAATAAGTATGGTGTCATCCGTCGTGGCAAGGTTTTCCACCAAAGCTTTTGCTTGTGCAAAGGTTGCGCAGTAGTGGGCATCTATGCCCAGTTGCTTTGAGGTTTTGCACAGTGCTTGTGAAGTAACTCCGTCAATGGGTTGCTCGCGCGCTGGGTAGATGGGCAGGTATATCACTGTTGTATTGTCAAAACATTTGGCAAATTCCCTCCAAAATGCTTTGGTACGCGAGTAGGTGTGTGGCTGAAAAACGCACAAAACCTTGCCCTTTGTGATGCTTTGTGCCGAGTGGATTGTTGCTATAATTTCCGTAGGGTGATGGGCGTAGTCGCAGATGAGACGGCATTCGTAAGGCACTTGTGTCCAACGCCGTTGTACGCCACCAAAGGTAACTAGTGCGTGGCAAACTTGTAGCAATGGGAGTTTCAGTTGGTGGCACAAACTTATTGTTGCAATGGCATTTGTAACGTTGTGCGCTCCCACAAGGGGTAGTGTGCATTTATTTACAAATTGGTTTTTGTAGTACAGGTCAAAGGTGGTATTACGTTGTGTGGCAAATATGTTTTTTGCATCAAAGTTGTCGTAAAACACTCCATCTTTACACAAGCGTTGTAGGTTTTGGGGTAGTACCACCTTTTGTGATTGCTCAAACAACTGACAAAAGGAACTTTCAACGTCAGCAAGCGTTTTGTAACAGTCGGGGTGGTCGTACTCCACGTTCAAACACAACGTGTGTGTAGGGTGCAAATGCAAAAAGCTGGCATTGTACTCGCATGCCTCGGCAAGCACAACCTTTCCCCCACCAAAGTAGTTATGCCCAAGGTAGCTCCCACCAATAAAAGCAGTGTGGGCAACCCCACATTTGTGCAAAACGTGGTGCAAAAGTGACGTTACAGTAGTTTTGCCGTGAGTGCCACAAACTGCAATGCGAGTGGGGTAGTCGTCAAAAATGAATCCTAAAACCTTTTCTCGCAACACAACGGGTATGCCAAGCTTTTTTGCCTCAACAATTTGTGGATGAACGTCCTTTACGGCAGAGGTTTTTACTACCAAATCGCATCCACGTACCGAGGCATTTTCTCCGTCAACAACAATACCCATATCTTTTAGACGTTGTGTGTATTGGCTGGCAGTTCTGTCGCTACCTTTCACGTTGTAACCGTTGTGGTGCAAATGCTCGGCAATGCCACTCATACTTACGCCACCAATGCCCACCATGTAGATGTTTTGTGGCAAACAAAGTTTTTTCATACCACAAGTATATGCGCAAATTGCAAATATTGTCCCAACAATTGTTTGGTGGCGCAAACTACAAGTTTCCTTTTGGTAGCAGTTACCATGGGCAAGGTTGGTGGTTATAACTATAAAGACACCATTGGGATACACCTTTATAGTGTTATTTGATAGTTTGAGTGTGCGCTGTTCAATATTTCAGTTGGTGGTTGCACCTACCAAGATACCATTGGTGTACAGATTTTTTATTGCGTTTTGTGGTGCAAATGTGCAGTTTTCACGGCAGTTTAAATGTGCACAAGCTACATTTACCCACACGGTGGTGGCGAAGGTGAGTGTCCAGTGGGTAGACACATACATATAGTAAATATTTAGTTTTGGCAGTAAGAGGATATTCTGTTTGTGTATACCACCATTATACGCACCAATTCACGCTCGCCCTCACGGTGGTGGCGAAGGCAGATGTCCCAATGGTAGCACAAGACAACAAAAAAGAACCCAACTATTGTTGAGTTCTTTCATTTTATCTTTCTCCAAAGTGTATCTTTGAGTAAAGTGTGGGCAACTGATGTAGGGCAAAAGCAGTTTTTAATCGGTGTATTCCCAGGTAACTTTCAAATCTTCTTCGTGCACTTCTATAATGGGATATTCTGGTAGGTGGTCGGCCAAATCGAAACATACTAACCATTTGCCATGGATTTTTCTTGGATCGCAAATCCACCCTTCCATATCTTTAAAGACTCGATGTTTAGCATATTCTTCTCTATCTACTATTAGTTCTACTCTGTCATATTCTTTCATTTTATTTTTCCTCCAAAAGGTGTGATTAATACTATTCTTCCATTGGGATAAACCATCCAGCCAGATTTAAAAGTTACATATTCTCCCGTAGCTGTTTTTAAGGTTATTGATATATTAATTCGCTGACCATGGTCGTCCAATACTCCCAAGATATATTCTCCAGCAGAATAGGCAAGTTGCGCTTGACGGACAAACTCTTGTTGCAAGTATTGTGAATCCATTATACTATATCCCCACGATTCAAACAACCCCTTTTTACCCTTATTATTGATGCGTTTTTGTTGATAGATAATAACACACTTCGCCCCACACGGTGGTGGTGAAGGTAGATGTCCCAATGGTAGCACAAGACAACAAAAAAGAACCCAACTATTGTTGAGTTCTTTCATTTTATCTTTCTCCAAAGTGTATCT
>JAFTNE010000093.1 GCA_017452035.1 Clostridia bacterium | reverse complement strand
TTTGCCGTTGTGTTGAGCCAAGTCAAAAACTCTGTGTTTTTGGTGGGATTACCACTGAAATAACTTGTTACAGCGTCCAAACGGAAACCATCAACATCACGGTCAATAAGCCAATAACGCAAAATTTTGGTAATTTCTTGCGCGAGCTTGCCATTTGGATTATCCAAAACGTTTTGCAAGTTCAAATCGGGCATTCCACCCCAAAATGGACACTCGTAGTAGATGTTACCACTGTATTTCTCCCAACCACCGGGCACGCTTTCAGTAGCAGAAACGCGACGGAAGTTGTAAAAATCGTAGTATTCATTGTCCGTTTGGAAGCGAGAAAATGCGTGAGCGCTCTGCTTGAACCACTCGTGTTGATTTGACGTATGGTTAAGCACCAGGTCCAACAAAATTGTCATACCACGTTTGTGGCACTCGTCAACAAGTCGGTCGTAGTCGTCAATTGTACCAAATTGTTTGTCAATGCTGTAGTAGTCTACAACGTCATACTTATGGTAGGTGGTTGACTGATGTACAGGTGTTAGCCAAAGTCCATCGTAGCCCAAGTTTTGGATGTAATCCAACTTGGCAGTGATGCCGTTCAAGTCGCCAATGCCATCTCCATTGGAGTCGGCAAAGGAGTAGGGAAAAATTTGGTAGTAGGTGCGCATTTTGTCTTCCGTTTGTGGAAGATTTGTAAGTTGCTTTTCTTGGCAACCAGCAAATGCAAACGTAAACACCAACAAAAGTACAAATGTAAGAGATAGTTTTACAAATTTGTTCATACGTTACCCCTTGACAGAACCACCTGTAACGCCTTCTACGTAGAAGCGTTGCATCAAGAAGAACAAAATGATGGGCAAAATGGATACAACTACACCACCAGCACAGAAGTGTGTGAAGTGTTTGTCGTACATAGCAAAGCTGTCAATCCAAGTTTTCAAACCGATTGCAACAGTTTGATATTGTGAACCACTTTTACCTACCAAGTAGCTTGCCATCATAAAGTCGCCCCAAGGGGCAACAAATGCACCAAGCAAAGTTTGGATGATGATAGGTTTAGATAGTGGCAACGTAATGGACCAGAAAATCTTATTTTTGGTTGCGCCGTCAATCATTGCAGCTTCGTCAAGAGATTTGGGGATGGTATCAAAGAAACCTTTGGTTACCATGTAACCCATCATTGTACCGGAAACGTACACCAGCATAAGTCCAAAGATGGAGCTTTCGTTACCAACAAGTCCAAGTGCGTCCAAAAGGTGGTAGATACAAATCATACCCAAAAAGCCAGGGAACATACCCAAAATAAGCATGAACTTCATCAAAGCTTTACGACCTGTAAAACGCATACGAGAAAGTGCGTAAGCTGTCAAAAGGGTGATCATTGTGTTGATAACGGAAACTACCAAAGCAATAATCAATGTGTTGGTGTACCAGTTCATAAAGTTGCTATCTTTGCCTGTAAATAGGTAAAGGTAGTTGTCAAAACCCCACTCTTTGGGGAAGAAGTAACCAGCAATACCAGTACTTTCAGTACGGAAAGAGTTTACAATCAAATACGCAAAGGGGAAAATCCACACAATGGAAATGATTGCAAGGAAAATGTGAAGAATAACGTTTGTAATACCTTCACGAATTTTTTTAGTATTTTTGCGTTTACCTAATGTCATTATTGGAAATCCTCCTCGTTTTTAACTGCGCCAACACGTGAGTAGGCGATAAGTGAGAAGAAGGCAATTACAATAAACAACAAAATACCAATTACTGATGCCATGTCGTAGTCGGACTTGTCAACCGTCATCTTGTACAACCAAGTGATCAGCAAGTCCAAGTCGCCAGCCGAGCTAACCAATCCTGCTTGGGCCGATACACCCGACTTACCACCAGTAAGCAAGAAGATCATATTGAAGTTGTTGATGTTGCCAACAAATGTTGTAATCAAACTTGGTCCCAAAACGAACATCATGTAGGGGAAGGTGATCTTGAAGAACATTTGTGCTGGGTTTGCACCGTCAATCTTGGCAGCCTCGTACAAGTCGCCAGGGATGTTCATCAAAATACCTGTACACGTAAGCACCGTATGTGGAATACCTACCCACATATTTACCATAATAACGGTAAACTGCGCCATTGTTCGCGAACCATCCAACCATTTTACCGGTTCGAGGTTTATCAATTTCAAAAGGTAGTTTACAATACCACCAGTTGTTTGGAACATCTTGGATACCAACAAAAGGGAGATAAATTGTGGTACAGCAATAACTGTTACCAAGCAGGTACGCCACAACTTTTTGAGCTTGATACCCTTTTTGTTGATCAAAATTGCCATAATCATACCACCAAACAGGTTGGTTACCGTTGCAAGAACTGCCCAAACAAGTGTCCAACGAAGGATGTACCAGAATGTACGCATGTATGCTGCAGCATCTTGCATTTGCGCGCCTGTACCACCCTTACCGGAAAGCATGGTGGTAAAGTTGCTAAATCCTACCCAGGTAAACAGGTTTGCAGGGGGCATTGTGTTACGGTTGAAGTTGGTAAATGCTACCAAAATCATAAACATAAGTGGCACCACTGTAAATACAACAAGTGTCAGGGATGGAAATGCCAAAATTGTAAGGTGGAATTTTTTGTTCATAAGTTGCGCCATATCATCTTTGACGGTGGCACAACGTTTTGCTACCGAGTAGCTAATTTGGTTGTCGTAAGCTTGTTTGATGGACATAAACAACATCACAATGGTAAACAAGATTACAACAATAGTAAGCATCGAGTACAGCAAAATTTGGAAGGAGTTGTCGTAGTCGCCGATGGGTACACCGTAGTCGTTTGTTTCCATCTTGACGGTACCAAGAGTACCCAATTTGGAAATGTAGTGACCACCAAAAAATACCATGTACAA
>JAFTNE010000092.1 GCA_017452035.1 Clostridia bacterium | reverse complement strand
TCACAGTTGTTTTGTGCAAAGTATTTAGAGCATCAACAAGCAAATCAATTAGTACATGTGGACGTGAAAGATACTTTTCGCCACACATGTTTTCTCCCAGCAAACACTCACGCAAATAGTATGCTTTTGCATTTTTAACCATAAAAGCTATTGGTTTCGGTGAACTAATGTAGTTGCTTATCCAACCATCCTTTTCATATTCAGTTTTTAACCTATCGACATTATTGCTGACTTTCAGTATGTACCTCTCGCCAACGGTGTAGACGTTATCGCCACTTCGATGGTAGTCAACAATCTCCGTAACTTGTAGATTGCCAATAATTTTGCTAATTTCTTTCGGGAGCATGGTAGTAATGTTATTATATAATAACCAGAGTTGCTTATTTTTGTATGTTAAATTATTCTAGATTTTCTTTGTAAAACAAATTATTCTATTTTCTTCTTCAAAGCCAAGTGACAAGTGGAACGCCAGACTATCGGTATTGGTAATTTCGCAATCACTTGCAAACTCGGTGCAACCTTTGGATTTTGCCCAATTTTGGCAAGCAAGTAGCAATTATTTTGCGTAGCCATTGTGACGGAAGTGTTCTTCCACAAAGATTCCTTCCAAGTAGCCAACAGGGCAAGTGCAAGTTCCCTCTACGTAGTCGTGGCGTAAACTGCATTGAGCAAATCCAATGGCGATGTCATTTTCAAATTTGATAAAGAACACATTGTTTTCGTCTTGTAAAGTTTCAAAAAACTCGTTTGTTAGACTTTCTATTGTGTGGTCGTTCCACATTTTGATAGCCATGTTTGCTAATAGGTTGCAATCGTATATTGTTGCCAAGCGAATCATATTTTCCTCACTAATCTATCATAATTCAAATTTTAACATAATTTTATAATTGATTCAACACTTTTCCTAAAAGAAAAGTTGTAAATAAAAAATCTCGTTCGATTGAACGAGATTAATTTGGCAGGGGCAGAAGGACTCGAACCCTCAAGGACGGTTTTGGAGACCGGAATGTTACCATTACATCATGCCCCTATAACATTGTACTTTGACAAAATTGCTAAAAACATTTGCCAAAGGTCAGCTTTAATATTATAATAGATAAGGTAAAATATGTCAACAAATATAGTTAAAAAATACAAGGAAAATTTATGAAAAAAGTAACAATATACACTGATGGCGCTTGCTCTGGCAACCCCGGTATTGGTGGCTGGGGCGCAGTGCTTATTTACAACGGCATAAAAAAGGAAATCAGTGGCTACGACAAGCAAACAACAAACAACCGTATGGAACTTTTTGCTGTCATCCAAGCACTTAGGTGTCTAAATCAAAGTTGTGAGGTAGAAATTTACAGCGATTCTCAATACATCACGGATGCTTTTAACAAAGACTGGATTGGCAACTGGCAAAAAAATGGTTGGAAAACTTCTGGCAAACAAGAGGTCAAAAACAACGATTTGTGGAATGCTTTACTGTACGAAACAAACCGTCATAAGGTTACCTTTATCAAAGTTAAGGGCCATGCAGACGTGGAACTTAACGAGCGTTGTGACCAACTTGCACGTGGCGAGGTAGAGCGTTATCAACAAATCATTGCAGAAAACAAGCAATAGTTTTATATATAACAAATTTGCATTTGTAAACTGGTAGTGCAATATATACTTAAAGGTATGGTCTGACGACCATACCTTTATTGTTTAGGAAAAGCACCGGATAGTCCGGTGGTTTTCCTAAACAATAATAAAAAGGACTTGGCAATCAAGTCCTTTTGTGTTTGTGTTAATATTTGCTGTAATGATGATTGAATAACAGTATAAATGCTGTTGGCAGTAGCGCTATTGTCGAAGGAATCAAAATCTTGTTGACAATATCTACGTAGTTAGATAGTTCGATGTGGTTAAAAATGCTGATAGCAACGGAAACCAAAATTACGATTGCACCAAGTATTATTGCTGCAAACAGCATAATCTTAAAGTTAAAGTCGGGTTTTTCCATTCTGATTGGATTTGCAAGTGCATAAAAAGATGCAACAACCGGCAAAATTAGCAATACAGCCAATGTGATTAGTGGTGCAAGCCAGTTACCAACGCCAATGGAAGTGACACAAAGTATTCCCAAAACAACCAAGGCTACAAGATAGGTCATCCAAGACGTTTTGCAAATTACCTCTGGTAGTGGAATTAGTGTCTTAGATTTGAAATTAGCAGTAGCACGGTTGTAGATTCGTAAGCGAATGCCCTCGCGAGCAAACTTGTCAGCAACCTCTTCTAATTGCGCAGTGTTGTCAATTGCAGGGGCTTTTACTGTGGTAGCTGTTTCCACTTGAACTTCGTCCAGTTGGTCACCAATGATGTTAAGCAATGTGTGTTGGTAGTTTTCCCCTTGCTTGGGTTGGCTGGTTCCAGTTGCAAGCTTTTGAGATGACTCGTTGGCAAGCTTATCAAAGTCGGAGATAAACGTTTCGGCATCATCTTGGTTGATATCAAACAACGAAAGTTGAGCTTGTTGCGTGGCAGTGGGCGTAGGTTCTTGAGGTGCCACCTGGGGTTGCTCTACAACTACAGGCGCAGGTTCGACAACAGTTGTTGCAACTTCTACAACCGTTTCTGTTGGTGGTGTAGTAGCATCCGTTGTCGTGTCGCCAGACAAACCATCAAGTTCGCTCAAACGACGTGCAATTTCGTCCTGCTCATCGAAAGAGCTAACCTTTTTTCTTTTGCGTGGTGTTTTGCGTCCAAGCAGTTTAGATGCATCGCCAATAGGCTCAACGTCAGCAGTGCCATCTACAAGGCTACCCATTACGGTGCGTTGATACTCCCACTCGGCCAAAAACTTTTCACAGTCGGCTCTACCTTTTTCAGTAAGCTTGTAGTATCTACGGCGACCTCCACTGGATTCCCCTCCCCAGTAAGCGTACACGTAGCCATCTTGCTCAAGACGTTTTAGGTAGGAGTATAGTGTAGGCTGTTTGATTTCATATTTATTTTGTGAACGCTCTTTGATACTTTTTGCCAGCTCGTAGCCGTACATATCTTTGTTGTAAAGCGAACACAAAATTATTGTTTCGATATTACCTTTCAAAAATGTAAAATCAGCACTCATCTAAGTTTGCCTCCTTTATAGGCTAATTATAGCGTAATTGCTCTAATTTTGTCAATACTTTAAACTACTATGCGTAACATAGTAGCCATATTTTGGCGCAAAAATGGCATTTTGAAGGCAATTTTAGACGGTTTAACTTTGCAGATGCTTTCGAAAGCAATGTTAACTCTTACAATATTTGTCTATTATTTGAATTGTCAATTTTAGCGTAGAAGTATTTTTGTGGTCTTTTCGACAATATTTCTGTTAACAAATCAAATGTCGCAAATTTAATTCGTTCAAAGTTGTTACGCTTGTATCATGAAAATTGTTGTAAAACGTACAAGCAAAAAGACGCTCAAAATATGTCCACAAAGTGATGGTAGTGTTACGGTTGTTGCCTATCAGTTTCTCTCACAAAAGCGTATTGCAGACTATATTGCTGAAAACATTACTTGGATCAACTCTTGCATCAATAAGCTCGCACAGTCGCCGATTGTAACTGAAAAGCCAAAGCAAGATACCACAATCACACGCAATAGCAGTATACATTTGCATTCAATCGACAACCAAACACTAAAAGACATTTTTGTAGGTAAAAGCGTTTTGTTGTGTGTACAGCTGTACAGTTGCCGTTCGTCCACTCAAAATCAAACGCACATATCTGATGACTGTTTGTGCATAAGCGAAAAGCATTTTGCAAACAAAGATCTCCGTCTAAAAGCTATTGCAAGTTTTTTAAAGAGGATGTCGTCAAGTATGCTCTCTCAAGAGATATCCAAGGTTGGTAGCGACTTGGCATTGTGTCCAACAAAGATACAATTCAAAGATTTGCATGGCAGGTGGTGTAGTTGCACTGATGCCGAATCGAAGGCAATTTTACTTGACTACCGATTAATTCAGTTACCAAAACAGTTGCAGAGTTTTGTGATAGCCCACGCTTTTGCCCACTTTTTACAGCAAGG
>JAFTNE010000091.1 GCA_017452035.1 Clostridia bacterium | reverse complement strand
CTGCAAGTTTTGCAAGACGTTCTTGGAATTTTTCCTTGTCGTAGTCGCTTGTGGATGATTCCATTTGCGCACGTATTTGTGCCACGCGTTGTGCAAGTGCCTCGGGATGGCCCATGCCTTCTACAATGATGGTGCTGTCCTTGTCTACCTTTACTTGTTTTGCACGTCCAAGCATATCCAGTGATGCGGTTTTAAGGTCCAAGCCAAGTTCTTCGGTGATAACTGTGCCACCTGTCAAAATGGCAATGTCGCGTAGCATTTCCTTACGTCTGTCGCCAAAGCCAGGTGCTTTTACTGCCACGCAAATAAAGCTACCACGCAGTTTGTTCAAAATGAGTGTTGTAAGTGCCTCGCCCTCTACGTCCTCGGCAATGATGAGCAGTTTGCCACCCACCTTTACAACTTGCTCCAACAGTGGAAGTAGCTCTTGGATGGAGCTGATTTTTTTGTCGGTAATAAGGATAAATGGATTGTCCAGCTCTGCAACCATTTTGTCGGTATCAGTTGCCATATATGGGCTGGCATATCCACGGTCAAATTGCATACCTTCTACCACTGCAAGCTCGGTAGCAATGGTTTTGCTTTCTTCAACGGTAATAACGCCGTCGTTGCCCACCTTTGCCATAGCGTCGCTAACAAGCTGACCAATGGTTTTGTCGCCAGCAGATACCGATGCAACTTGGGCAATTTCTTGCTTGCCCGATACTGGGATGGAAATGGATGCAAGCTTGTCTACGCACACTTGAACGGCACGATCAATGCCCTTTTTCAAAATGATAGGGTTTGCGCCTGCAACAACGTTTTTGTTACCTTCGCAAATGATTGCTTGTGCAAGCACCGATGCAGTAGTAGTGCCGTCGCCCACAACGTCGTTGGTTTTTGTGGATGCCTCCATGATGATTTGCGCGCCCACGTTTTCAAATGGGTCCACAAGTACAATTTCCTTTGCGATGGTAACGCCGTCGTTTGTGATAAGTGGACTGCCATATTGTTTTTCTAAAATTACGTTTCTGCCCTTTGGTCCAAGGGTGATTTTTACAGTGTTGGCAAGTTGATTTACACCAGCTTCAAGTGCTTGTCTTGCCTCTTGACCATATTTGATTTGTTTAGCCATTTTGCCTCCTATGGACTGCTATTTGCAGTTGGTATTTGACGTTTAAATTTGCAACACGCAGGTTGCCGATAAGTTGATAGCTCAAGTTGTGCCACAAGCATAGTTTGTGCCACAAGGTTTATCAGTAATAAAAGCTACGCTTAATATGAAAATTGCCGATAAGTTGATAACTCAAGTTGTGCCACAAGCATAGTTTGTGCCACAAGTTTTATCAGTAATAAAAGCTACGCTAAATATGAAAATTACCGATAAGTTGATAACTCAAGTTGTGCCACAAGCAAGTTTACGCCACAAGCTTTATCAATAATAAAAGCTACGCTTCTACAATTGCCAAAATGTCTTGTTGACGGATGATGGTAACTTCTTCGCCGTCAAGCTTAAAGGTGTTACCAGCGTACTTTGCGTAAAGCACCTTGTCGCCTGGTTTTACAACCATTTTGATTTCGTTACCGTCAACAATGCCACCATCGCCAACAGCCACAACAATGGCAATTTCTTGCTTTTCTTGTGCAGCAGTGGGCAAAAAGATGCCACCAACTTGTTGCTCAACTTCTTTTACTTGTTTGACAACAACCTTGTCAAAAAGAGGTTTAAGTGTCATGTATTGTTCCTCCATACTTGTTTTGGCAGTTGATATGTCAATATTTCTGCGCCACGTGCAAGTTTTTTGCACGTCTGCACTTTGCAACTGTTGCAGTAAGCAGAAATTTGCAATGGTTATCAACCTGCCAAAAAGTTTGTTAATTTTCTATTCAATATTTTACCATACAACCGTCAAAAGTCAATATTATTGGGTGGCATTTTGCCACTTTTTTTGTCAAAAAATGCAAATTGTGTGGTGTTTGTAACAAAACCAACAAAACGCGACTTTTGCAAATTGTAATACATTAATCTTTAACATTGCTTAAAATGCCAACATTTTTGCAAAAATTATGCCTTTAACATCTTGAATATTCTTTCAAAAAATGATATACTTAGTTGTAATTTAAAATCTAACACACAAGGAGATACTAACATGGATTTTTTGACAAAAGAACTCATCAATATTAGTGGTTTTTCCGTTGCCCTTTGGCACGTGTTGGTAGCCGTTGCGGCACTTGTATTGCTGATTATTGTAATTGTGGCAATTTGTCGTTCCTCTCGCAAAAAGAAAGGTAAGCAGACCACTCGTGACAATAAAAAACCTGTTGCCACAGCGCAACCTACCGAGCAAGGTAATACGTCCTTGGACACAGCTGACCAAACCACAGATACACCTGACGAGCCATCTGCAGACGAGTTGGTAGATGACGTTATTATCACTATTGACGAAGATGATGACCAATCAACGGACACAACTGATGATGGTGTGGACGCTGACGAGTTAGCGCAACCTACCACACCCGAACAACCAACCGAGCCTGTTGAACAACCAACGGAAACTGCTACTCAAGCGCCCGTTGCCGAAGCTCCTGCAACTCCCAAAAAGCCAACGGTCAAAAACTACCACATTTCTTTGCGCCCAGATGGCAAGTGGCAAGTAAAGCTTTCCAAGGGTGGCAAAGCCATCAAGCTGTTCAACACTCAAGCCGAGGCTATCGCATTTGCTAAAGCGCGTGCAAAGTCACAAGATGGTCACATCACAATCCACAAGGTGGACGGACGTATCCGTAAGCAAAAGTACTAAAAATACACAAAAAAATAGGCAAACATTGCTCAACTTTTGTTGAGCAGTTTTTGCGTGAAAACACCAAGGAAGTTTACATTATGAACAAATGGGACAAAAGATTTATGGATCTAACTCTCAACGTTGCAGAGTGGTCCAGTTGCTACAAAGCTAACCGTCACGTTGGCGCAATTATCGTAAAAGACAATCGTATTTTGACAACCGGCTACAATGGTGCGCCACAAGGTGTACAAAGTTGTCGCGACAAAGGTGAGTGTATGCGTGAAAAACTGGGCATCCCCAGTGGTACTCGTCACGAGTTGTGCTACGCAGTTCATGCCGAGCAAAATGCCATTTTGCAAGCAGCGCGCTTGGGCGTATCGTTGAAGGGTGCAACGTTGTACTGCACACACCAACCTTGCGTTATCTGCGCCAAGATGATTATCAACTCGGGCATTACGCGCATTGTCTACAAAGAGGGTTACCCAGACGAGTTTTCTATGCAACTACTTAGCCAAGCAGGCGTTCAAGTAGACCTTTACGACAATTTGTAAAACTTATATAGTTATTTTTTATAGGATACAGCCATGCCAAACAAACCATTTGACCCCAAACCCACCAAATACAAGTTTACCAAGTATACCGATGGTCACTACCTTGTTGTAAAGAAAAACGACAACGCAAAGTTCGACAAGGATTTCCCCTATATCGACAAATCCAAAAAGTTCCAACGCCGTTTTAAGGCTTTTCGCATTTTGGTTGTAGGACTTGCCATGCCCGTTATGGCAGTACGCACGCTGTTGAAGGTGGAAGGTCGCAAAAACATCAAAAAACACAAAGAGCTGTTGAAAAATGGTGTAGTTTCCATCTCTAACCACGTACACATTTGGGACTACATTGCCATTATGGATGCAATTCGTCCATTTATTCCATACCACCCAAGTTGGGCAACAAACTGTCGTGGCGAAAACAAAACGCTCATCCGTTACACAGGTGGTGTACCCGTTCCCGAAGGGGATATTCGCGCATCATACCAGTTTACCAAGGCTATTGAAGAGCACATTTCCAACGGTGGTTGGTTCCACACCTATGCCGAAGGTAGCATGTGGGAAAGCTACCAACCCATTCGTCCCTTCAAAAAGGGCGCGTTTCGTTGGGCTGTAAAAACTGGCAAACCCATTTTGCCATTGGCATTTTCCTATCGTGAGCCAAAAGGCCTTGTAAAACTCATTTGGGGCAAAGGCCCACTTTTAACACTTCGCATTGGCGAGCCAATTTTCCCCGATACAACCATTCCAACGCCACAAGCAATCGAAAAGTTAACAATTCAAGCTCACGAGGCAGTTTGCCGTTTGGCAGGTATCGAGCCAAGTGAAAATATCTACCCACCCATCTACAACAACACGTTGCGCATCGACTACTACGACAACCCCAATGCCGACCCACTTGATGAGCCAACTGAGTTAGCAACGGATGAGCAAAATTGAAGACACGTATTGTAAAATTTAGCAATTTGTATGCGAAAGTAGTGCAATAGGTTGCATTGCGTTTAATTATTTAATCAAGTAAAAAAGGCTGTACCACTTGGATACAGTCTTTTTTTGATGTATTTTGTTGAAAATTTAGCATGTTGTATTGCAAACTGTTGCGCTTTCGTACCAAACTTCAAAGTCTTT
>JAFTNE010000090.1 GCA_017452035.1 Clostridia bacterium | reverse complement strand
GGGTTTGTTGTGATTTCGCCTTCGTCCCAAGAGTGAGCATCAGCATCAATTGCAACGTCACGAGTTTCCTTGTGTTCGGAGTTGTGTGCGCATACGCGTGTTTCAACACCTGTTGCAGAACATGTTGGAGCTGTTGTTTGTTCCCACTCGCCATAGGCGTGCGCAGTTGGGTCAATTGCAACCTCTTCCGTCTTGGTATGCTCGCTGTTGTGTTGACATGTAAATGTCTTTACGCCTGTTGCAGAGCATGTTGGACTTGTTGTGATTTCGCCTTCGTCCCAAGCGTGAGCGTTAGCATCAATGTCAACAACAACGTCAGCCTCTGTTACAACTTGGTTGTTCAAAATTAGCGCGCCACAGTCAAGACATTTTTTGTGCGCCAAAACGCCTGTTGTTGTGCATGTTGGAGCAACAGCAGAAATATCTTGTGTGTTTACGTGACCTGTTGCACTATCAACAAACACGGTAATTTCCGTTGTGCCTTGAGCATCACTAAATTTTTTGTCGCAAGCGTTACACTCCCAATATTGCACTGTTCCATCGTTGGTGCAAGTGGGTGCTTGAGCTGGCACTTCGGTAAGGTCGTGACAAGCCGGAGCAATTGTGTCGTCCTTGCTGATTTGGTTGCCGTCCATATCAAACAGCAGTCCACAAATCAAGCAGTATTGGTGGTCGATAACACCCTCTTCGGTGCAAGTAGGTGCTTTACCTTCGCGCGTCCAAAGGGTGTGCTTGCCACTTTCGCAATCACTTACGCAGGCTGTGAGGGACAATACCATCACAAACACAAGCACAAGTGTCAGCAGAATACGAAAAGACTTTTTCATAACGTATAGTTTCTCCTTGGTATTTTGGCGTCATGGGTTGACGCAGACCATTGTTTTGCAAATATGTTTACATAAATTATTTTTGAAAGTTGCCATCGTTGGGGAGTTACCCCATAGGTGACATATAAAGGAACGTTGTAGCCTTATAAAGTGCTATGTGTACACACTATTTCAATAAACTGTGTACAATTTGTTACGTAGTGGCGAAAATTGCTCGTCCGGATTGTTTCCGTTGGATCCTTCCACCACCAAGGTTGTCCCCTTTCTCTCGTAGGAAGGCTTTGCAATATGGCTACTGCTTGTCTGCAAAATTGTATCGTGGTTGCCCACCAAAATTATTGCAAAAACTTTTACCACAATTTCGTTTGCTTCGTGAGACAGCAAACGCCCCCTGCAGGGGGCATCTCGTCCAATTGAGTTATCCACTGCGTTGGGAAATAGTTATTATGTTTTTGTGTTAAACTCTGTTTGTTAGCTTTGTAATTTGTTTTTTGGGGATGTGTTGAC
This sequence comes from Clostridia bacterium, assembly GCA_017452035.1. Lineage (GTDB taxonomy): Bacteria > Bacillota > Clostridia > Christensenellales > CAG-314 > Fimimonas. The sequence continues at coordinate 2,242 of JAFTNE010000090.1, read as the reverse complement.
CTTTTATTTTAAGAGATGCACACTTGTACGCGTACAACCTCCCTAAAAACAACATTTGACGGCAAAATCTTTCGATTTGGTCGTCAAATATTATCAATTTTGTTAGCAAGCTTACAAAACATATCTGCCATTTGCCAGTGATGCTATCAAAAGCACAACCAACTTTGAAAAATTGCGTTGAGCGTGCATACTTTACTGTCAAAGGCCTGCAAAATGAGCAAGACTTTGCCAACAAAACTAAACAAAAGTGAGCAAAAATTCACTACACTCTCCTATAAAAACACCAATAGGCACTTGGGGCTAATGCCCCAAATGCCTGTATTGGTTATTTTTGGAGATAATTATTCAGCAAGTGCACCATTAACTGTTATATAGTTAATGTAAATTGCCTTAGAACTTGTTTGAGTGTATTCAAACTTAACTTCGCCAGTAAGGTTTTCAACTTCAATTGTGTAATCTGTTGCTGTTGCTGTCAATGTGATTGTGTCTACAAGAGTAGAACCAACATAAACTTTAAGTGTTGCAGCAATACTGCTTGCACCAGATGTGTTGATAACAATTTCTGTAACGTTGCTAAATGATTCGGATGTAAGAGTCATGCTCTTGTATGGCTTCTTACTAGAACCAAATTGGTGACCTTTAACTTTGTTGCTATCATAGCCCCAAAATTCGCCATCACCAGCAAGAGTCCAGTTTTTATCGCCGAGAGCAAGTGTTCCGTTTGCTGTGAATGTTGTGTTATCAAATGTGTAAGAATAGGACTATGTACCAGCTGCAGGTTCTGCTTCGCCACAAACGGAGCATACGCCTTCTACGTATGTGTGGCCAAGAGCTTCACCTTTTTCTGCATCGCAAACTGTGCATTTTGCAGGTTTTTCGCATGTAGCATCTGCCCAAACACAAGTGTGTGGAGTAACGATTGTTACTGTAGAACCTTTAGCAATTTGCTTTGCTCCGTTGTAGGAGCCAACTTTACCAACTACTTTAACAACGTCACCAATGTTTACGTCAGAAGTTGCGTAGTAAACATAGATGCTATTACCAGCTTCGTCTTCAATGTAGAAGTTGCTCTTGAAACCACCATTGTGACCTGTTACTGTACCTGTAAGTTCTACAGCTGCGCCATCTGCTGCTGCAAGAGCGCCAGCAATTGTTGTGATAGCTTCTGGTTCGCAATTGCACTTTTCTGTGTGTTGTGTGCAGTCTTCATCAAGACACTTGCCACAAGTTTCACAAAGGTTTGTGCATTCAGCTGGAGTTTCGCCACCACCTTGAGAAGCAATTGTTACTGTAGAACCCTTTGCAATTTGTGGAACATCATTGTAAACATCGATTGTACCGGAAACAGTAACTGTATCACCAATGTTTGCCTTTGTTGTTGTGCGGAAAACAAGGATTTGGTTTGTGCCATCGGATACGTAGAAAGACATGTTGCCATAACCTTCATCCCATTCTGCGTAAATTTCGGAAACTGTACCTGTGAAAGTAGCTGTATCTAGTTTTTTACCAGTAAGAGCGCCTTCGATTGTTGTGAAGTGTTGGTGGCCTGTACATTTTTCGGAACAAACAGTTTCTTGACAATCTGCATTTGTGCATTTACCACACTTATCGCAAACGCTTGTGCATTCGTGGGATGAAACAACTGGGTTGTACTCAAGTGGGAATTGTTCAACACCTGTATTTTCAGCTGTGATGTAAGAGAGTTTTGATGCACTTACAGTATTGAAGTCGTTGTATGTACCAAGGTAATACTCTGTTTCGCTGAAGATTGTTACCCAAGCGTTTACAGTTGCGTTGTATGCGAATACGGATGTTCCGTTTTCGTCATAGTTTACGGAAAGTTTGTTATCTGTGTTGTTGTAGAGATTGATGTACTTCTTTGTTTCGCCATCAAGGATGTAGAACTTGAAGCCACCTGCAACCTTTTCTGCATAAACAGTAGCAGCTGCTGTTGCATCTTCTGTTGTTGTGAGGTAACGACCACTTACACCACCATCAAGGTAAAGTGTTTTGCCTTCAAGTTTAACTTGTTTGAGAGAAGCTGTGTAGGAAGCACCATCAACAGCTGCAAGGAGTTCAAGTGGGAATTGTTCAACACATGTGTTTTCAGCTGTGATGTAAGAAAGGTTGGAAACACTGATTGTTTCAAAATCATTGTATGTTCCAAGGTAAACTTCGCTACCATTGAATGTTGTAGTGAAGGCATTAACAATTGGGTTGTATGTGTAAACTGTTTCACCAG
>JAFTNE010000089.1 GCA_017452035.1 Clostridia bacterium | reverse complement strand
TATGTAGAAGGAACTTACTTGCCATTCTGTATAAGATTGTTATCGAACAATAAAACTATATTGACTAATAATCATATAGTAAGACAAAACTCAAGCAGCTAATCGATTCTTTTTAAAATGTCAAATCGATGATACTTTTAGCCATTGAAAAATTATTATTGGTTAAATCAAGGCCTCAAGGGCTTTTTCCAACGCTAAAATGCCGTGCTCAAGAGTTAGTCCACCTTGCAAGTATGCAATATAAGGTGGGCGAATTGGTCCGTCACAGCTGAGTTCGATGGATGAACCTTGCACAAAGCATCCTGCAGCCATAATAACTGGGTCGTTATAGCCAGGCATATCCCATGGCTCGGGGGTTACATAACCGTCGATTGGGGAAATAGCTTGAATTGCTTGGCAAAAACTGATAAGCTTGTCAGCTGAACCCAATTTTACCGAGCAAACAATGTCGCTCAAGGTATCATCAAGGCTGGGTAACGTCTCAAAACCAAGCTCTGACAAGGCTGTTGAGAACAACAAGGCTGTTTTTAAAGCCTGATTTACAACGTGTGGAGCCATAAAAATGCCTTGGTAGAACAGTCTATAGCCGTAAGAATAAGAGCCGATTTCTGTGCCAATAGAAGGTGCTGTGAGTCTGCCAGCAACCATTTCAACCAAATGGCGTTTTCCCACTACGTAACCACCAGTTGGAGCGATGCCTCCACCGATATTTTTAATGAATGAACCGGCACAAAGGTCAACGCCAACGGCCGTTGGTTCGCATTTCTCTACAAATTCGCCATAACAGTTGTCGCAAAAGATGATAATATCCTTGCAAATTTGATGCACAAAGTCGCAAATATCCTCAATTTGAGCAATTGTCAAGGCTGGTCGCCAAGCGTATCCACGTGAACGTTGAATGTAGACCATTTTTACCTTATTATTTTGCAAAAAACTTGCAATAGCATCCTTGTCAAATGCGTTATTTTTCAATTCGATACAGGAAAATTTGATGCCAAAATCGGCCAAACTGCCGATACCTTCCTTGTATATAACGTCTTGCAATGTGTCGTAAGGTTCGCCGCCAATGGACAAAACAACATCATTTGGACGTAATACTCCAAACAAGGCAAGGCTCAACGCGTGTGTTCCAGATGCAATCATTGGTGTTGCAATTGCACTTTCCGTTTGGAAAATATCGGCTACAACTTGATTGAGTGTATCTCGCCCAACATCATCATAGCCATAGCCACTGGTTCCAGCAAAATGCCTCAATGCTAATCTGTTTTTTGCAAACGCATCAAGAACTCGTTTTTGATTAGTTAATGATATTTCGTCAAGTTCAATAAACTTGGCCTTTGTTTTTTCGAGCGCACTGCTAATTCGTTGTTTTGCAGTCATTTTTTACTCCTTTTTCACTATTATTATAGACATAGTATTCTACAAAAAGCTATTTTATAGAATAGTGTGGTTGTTTAATGTAAATTGTGAATTAATAATAGGTTCTACCTATGATTTAATAATACCATTGGGGATATTAGGCATAGCTGATTTAAAGATTATCGTACAATAATGTCATTACAAATCGAAAGTTGTTTCAAAAAAAATACGTTCCAATATCGATTTGTTAGTAAATTATTAGTCAAATTACTGATATAATCCCCAATCACACCACTAACCAAGTAGCAGGAAAAATTGTATTTCCAATTACTAAATATAGCTTGCGATTTCTTGTGCAATTTCAGTAGCCGTTTTACCTTCGACATCTATATACTTTTCAATTTGCATTCTTTTGAAGTAGGATATTTGTCTTTTTGCATAGTGACGGGTGTTCAACCTGATTTGCGCAATTGCCTCGTCTAAAGTGCAGTTTCCTTGCAAATACTGAATAACTTCTTTGTAGCCAATTGCAGAAAATGCAGAGTTTTCGCAATAGCCATATTTTTCAACAAGGCCTTTTACTTCGTCAACAAGTCCATTTTGCACCATTTTATCTACACGCTCGTCTATCATTTGGTAAAGTGATTGTCTGTCGCGTTGCAAAACAAAAATTTTGGCGTCATATTTGGGATTGTTTCGAGTTGTACCTTGGCTTTGTTTTTGTCCCATTTCGGCTATCTCGATTGCGCGAATTACCCTGACAGGGTTTTTTAGATCAATTTGAGATGCAGTATCTGGGTCGATTTCCGTTAGATACTTTACCAGGTAATCCAAGCCGTTTTGTTCAAGCATCTGTTTGAGTTCAATACGACGTTGCTTGTTTCCACCACTAAACTCGGGTGGGTACACAAGGCTATCGAAATAAAAACCCGTTCCACCAGCAATAATGGGAGGATTTTGCAGACCGTCAATAATTTTTGCAACCATTTCGGCATACTCAAATGAAGAAAAATCGCAACAAGGTTGAACAACGTCTATCATATGGTGTTTTATGCCTGCCATTTCTTCTGGCGTCACTTTGGCAGTACCTACGTCCATACCAATGTAAATTTGCATAGAATCGGCAGAAATGACCTCACAATGCAAAATTTTTGCAAGTTCGACAGCAACGGCACTTTTGCCAACGCAGGTTGTCCCCGTAATGCCCACAAAGGATTTCATGTGTTACACTCTCCTTTTGAACATCTTTTCCAAATCCGTTTTGGTAATTATAGTTGTAATAGGACGGCCATGGGGACAAGTCAAAACGCTTCCGTCCATTACGTGTTTCAAAATGTAGGTAATTTCGTATTTGTTTGGAGTGTAGCCAGCTTTTATCGCCGCCTTGCAAGCTCTGCTTGCGATTTTTTCCACCAAAAACTCCCCTTCGTCCAATTTTAGTTCATCAACTGAGCCAAGCAAGTAATCTACAAATTGGCTAAGCTGAACGTCAGCCAGCAAAGGCGATACCGCAACAATACGATAGGTATTTTTACCAAACGATTCAACCTTAAAGCCTGCTTTTTCAATACTGAGAAGGTTTTTACTAATAAATTCCTCCTCTTCATCAGTGACGTTGAAAACATACGGGAAAAGCAAGTCTTGGAACTTTTGGTCACGATGTTTCATAAATTGATCGAACAAGATGCGCTCATGCGCAGCATGTTGATCGACCAAAATCAATTTGTCATCAATTTCCAAAATGATATAAGTTTTGAAAGCAACACCTAAAATTCGAGTACGATTGTACAAAAGTTCACCTTCGTCCTCTTGAACAGGTATGGACATTTGCACTATTTGTGGTGGCTCTTCTTCCACAACGGGTTTCTTTTTGCGCTTTGGCTCAAGTGGAGGCAAGCCCATATCGCGTCTAACCTGTTCAACAGTGAGATTTTTGCCCCTTTCAATACTTTGTTGCTCTTGCAAGATTAGTTGGTCGATATCTTCGGTAGCTTGTTCAATACCCAAAACGTCTTGTGCTTGATGAGTAGTCATCAACTGAATTCCCTTTTGGCGAAGATAATCGTCCAAATTGAAATTGTCTGGCACTACCGGTTTAGGGTCGGTTGGTTCGGTTTGTGCAAAAAT
>JAFTNE010000088.1 GCA_017452035.1 Clostridia bacterium | reverse complement strand
TGTTATTCTTGTTGCTTATCATAGTAAACTATGCTAATTTCTAAACTAAATTTTGAAAAGACGTAGGGGCGAGCCGTGCTCGTCCGTGAACTCAATAATGTCTATGCCAAAACATAAAACTATGTAAGGGAAAATGCCATCTACTGTAACCAATCTTATACCCCAGTTGCTTAAAATTAACTATATCAATTTTAGTTCTACACACTTCCCTTGACAAAACTGTCAAAATTTTGTACTATTAGCGTATGATTTACTTTATTAGACATGGACAAACAGACTGGAACGTTTTGGAGTTTATGCAAGGCCAAACGGACATCCCTCTCAACGACACTGGACGCGCACAAGCCAGACAAATGGCGCAAAGTTTGCAGGGCGTAAAATTCGACAAGGCATTTTGTTCTCCCCTTTGTAGGGCAGTGGAAACCTGCAAAGCAGTGGTGGACGAAGAACAAATTGTTGTGGACTATCGCCTTGCCGAGCGTTGCTTTGGCGAGTTTGAAGGGGAGTCTATTCACGTGATGCGCGCCCGTCAGTTTTGGAACGCTAACGCCAACCAAACGTTTGAGCGTGCTGAAAGTCTATTTCAAGTGATAGACCGTGTATATGAGTTTTTGGATGAAGTAACACAAAAGTATCCAGGTCAAAACGTCTTGGTGGTAGCTCACGGTGGCATTGGCATGGTTGTGCAAAGCTACTTTTTAGGCAAGCCAACGGACGGCGACTACCTAAAATACCTTGTTGCCAACTGCCAGGTGTTAAAATTTGAAAACTAACACTTGCAAATGTGTACATTTGTGCAGGTGTGATGTATAGTAAAATTCATTTCTACAATTGCAATTGCTGTATGTTACGTAAAGGTACAAAGTCATGGCATTTGCAGTAAACATCACATATCACTCAAACATTTGACAAATTAGCTAAAATAGCATATAATACAATTACAAAACAAATCTTTCTCAATGAATTCGGCGAGGCAGATTGCAATATCAGTGAACCTCTCAACTTGTCTATGCGTAGGCAATGCGACAGTAAACTATCCGTTTGGCGCATTTTTTGTGCAATTTTGCTTGTTTCAAGGTTGAAACAGTCCTTTTTAAGCAAAATATAGCAGTGCTTGTCAAACGTTACCTATATATTTGCAATTTACTACCCTTTTCGTTGAGAAAAGGGTATTTTTTATTGTTGCAACAAAACAAACTATTGCTTTTGGTAGTTGCACAAAGGAGGAAATTATGAACAGAACAGGTGTTGTGGCAATTGTTGTAAGTGATAGCATGTCCGTACCACAAGTACAGTCGGTGCTAACAAGTCACGGCAGTGTTATTTGTGGACGTATGGGCATCCCCGACCACGAAAGTGGCAAAAACGTCATTGCACTTATTGTCAAAGGCAGTGTAGAGCAAATTTCTGCTTTGACAGGCGCACTTGGACGCATTGAAAACGTTCAAGCCAAAAGCATGCTCACAAAGGAATAGGAATAATAATCAATTCTTATTGCTTGCAAGATTTGTTTGCAATATTTTTAATTATTTACAAACAATAATATTTCAAAGTAATGAAAGAAATTCATTTTAAGAGGAGATTAAACATGAAAAAACTTATCGCATTGGTACTACTCGTTTTGCTACTTGGTACAGTTTTGGTTGCTTGTCAGCCAGAAAAAAAAGATCCACAAAGCTACACAATGGTTGCGCCTGATGGTGCGCCAGCACTGGCAATTAGTCAGCTTATGGCAGAAAACAAGCAATTTGACAACACCTTTACATACAAGGTTGTAAATGCTAACGACATCAAAACCCACGTTGTAGGCAACGTAAACGAACACGCTGACTTTGCTTTGTTACCCATCAACCTTGCATCTTTGTTGCTTGGTGGTGGAGATGAGTACAAAATGGTTGCCGTTGTAACACAGGGTAACTTGTTCTTTTTAAGCAAGGACGCTACTCAAATCACTGTAGATAATGCAAGTGCTCAACTCAAAGGCAAGTCCATTGCCGTTGTTAACCTTGCAGCAGTTCCCGGCCTTACTACAAAAGCATTGCTTACAAAGGTAGGCCTATCTTACACCGAAGACGTATCTAAACACACAAGCGAAAACGTGTATCTCAAAGGTATCAACGGAACGGATATTGCACCATCTTTGACGGGCGAAAACTCCGTTGACTACGTTGTTGCTCCCGAGCCAGCTGTGTCTACAATTACTGGTAAAGCTCCTGCAATCAAAAAGGTGGGGGCTCTCCACGACGTTTACGGACGCTACCCACAAGCTGTGCTTGTTGTAAAAAGTAGCATTGTCGAAAAGAATATAGCCCTTGTTAAAGCCGTTGTAGAGGCAATGAAAGGCGCGCCCGAATACGTAAAGGCAAATACTCAAAAGGCTGTTGATGCCGTTGCTAACCACCTTCCCGAAGGTGTAACACCATCCTTCAATGCACAAAATACAACTGCGTCCTCCGTGGATGGTTGTGGTATCATCGTAAAAACTCTCGATGATCAAACGTTGCTCGACCAAATTGCAACCTACATCAACGATATCATTGCAATTAGCGCAAGTAGTGCAAAGGCACTTCCCGAAACATTTTTAGTAAACATCAACAAGGTAAAATAACGTCAACTAAACTATTTATAAGGACAAAGATGAAATCAAATCTTTTCAAAAAGCTATCACCAATAATGTATCCACTGGCATCAATAGCATTTATGCTACTTGTGTGGCATTTGCTGTTTGTGTGGGTGGGTAGTGAGTTTATTTTCCCATCCATTGGCGCAACGCTTGCTAAACTTGGCCAGTATTTTGTCAGTGGAAAGTTTTGGCTTGCACTTTTGGCAACACTGGGTAGGGTACTGTTGTGCTTTGCAATTTCCCTTGTGCTGGCCATTGCCATTGGTGTTTTGACAAAGTTTGTCCCACCCGTGGGCAAAGTGCTTTCGCCAATTATTGCATTGTTTAGGTCTGCACCAACTGTTGCTGTAATGGTAATTTTGATATTGCTTGTAGACACATTGTTTACGCCCATTATTGTAGGCCTTTTGGTAGTATTTCCAATGCTGTACGCTAGCGTAACGTCAGCAATAGACCAAGTGGACGTTGGTACACTACAAATGTGTCATTTGTACAACGTGCCCAAAATTCACCAATTTAAGTATGTCTACTTGCCAACGGTTGCGCCTTACCTTTTGGGCGAGTTGCCTGCAACACTTTCCTTTACCGTCAAACTCATTATCTCGGCAGAAATACTATCTTATTCCTACCAAAGCATTGGTGGGCTTATACAGTCTGCCAACGTTTATGAAGATATGGCATCATTGTTTGCACTGACAATTTTGTCTGTTTTGGTTGCAACCTTGTTAGACGTAGCCTTGACATTTGTTGCAAAACGTGTCAAAGGGGGTGCAAGATGACAAAAGTAACACATGCAAATATGCACACGTCTGCAAATGACGTTGTTGTTCAAAACCTTACCCTTGCCTATGGGCAAAATGTCATTTACAACAACTTCTCTCACACATTTGACGGAGGAAAGTTACACGTCATTTTGGGAAAATCGGGCTGTGGTAAAACATCACTACTAAATGCCATTGCTGGTTTTGTACCCTTTGATGGCAACGTTGTCTGCGATAAACTTTCCTACGTTTTTCAACAACCTCGCCTTGCACACACAACTGTGTTCAACAACGTAGAAATGGTGTTGTTCAATTCCATTGCCGACAAAGCTTTGCGCGTGCAAACTGTGCAAAAGTTTTTGGACATGGCCGAAGTTGGGCATCTTGCGCAAAACTTTGCCACAAAGCTTTCTGGTGGAGAGCAACAACGAGTGTCCCTTGCTCGCGCTTTTGCCTACCCATCACAAGTGCTTTTGATGGACGAGCCATTTAAGTCTCTTGACCTTGGCATACGCAAAACGCTGTACAAAACGTTGGACAATTTGCTTGCGCAAACGCCTCGCACAACAATTTTGGTAACTCACGATATTGACGAGGCACTGGCACTTGCCGATACAATCTACATTTTGCAAAACAAGCCTTGCACACTCACGCAAGTTTGCAAAATAGATACCTCTCGCTCCGAGCGAGATTTGTACAGTCAAGATATGCTAAGCCTTCGCAAACAGCTGGAGAGTTTACTATAACACTGCGTTATTGGCAAATTTCCATATCAATAACATCATTGTAGATACAGTACCTATAAAAATGTATCTAACTGCATAACATAAAACAAAATGTCCTGGGCATATTGCTTAGGACGTTTTTTTGCCGTTTGACGTCAATTTTTTACCGATTGGGGCAAAAACACTTCCAAATTTTGAAACTTGTGCTATACTTTTATCAACAAGGAGGCGAAATGATGAAATTTCAACTTACAATTTCCCCAACAAAGGATGAGTCGGTACACGTTACCGTCAAAAAGCCCAACGAACTTTCTGCAAAAATCGAACAGCTTTGCATGCAGTACAGTGGTACAGATACTATTCCTGTATATACAGCTGACGAT
>JAFTNE010000087.1 GCA_017452035.1 Clostridia bacterium | reverse complement strand
CCATTATAGGCAAAGTAGCCCTGTGTTTTGTTAGGGTTTTGTGGGTCGGCATTGTTGGAAGGCACAAACTGAACGTAGTTGGCAAAGCCAGTGCCAAGAAGTTCTTTTTGACTGCGAGTGTACTGCAAAAGAGAATTGGTTGGCAAAGCGATACTTTTTGCCTGCTGTTGCAATGTGGAAATGATGGCTAACGATACGCTTTGCGACATAGCCTCGCCTTGATTTAGCAAATCCTTTGCCTCTCCTTTGGTACAGCAAATTACTGACGACTCCTTAAAGTTATAGGAGTGGATAAAAAAATCGACAATTTGCGAAAAATCTACCTTGGTGTACAAACTTTGTCCAAGCATAAGCAATGCGCACTGCCCAAGTGACGCCTCTTTGCCCATTTTTTGTGTTATTAGCCCAATGGCGTGCGCCACCGTTTGCCCCGTCACTGTAATTGTTTTACTAAACGTGCCCACTTGCTCACTGCCGTTTCCGGGGCTAATAACCTCTGCAGTGACAACAAGTTGGTTGTCCTCTGCCAAATCTAACCCAAGGCCAATGATAATTGCCCTGTTCAAAATGTCATTGGACATAAAACTTGCAGACGTCACCAACAAAAGTGTTGCCACAACCAGCACAATGCCTATACGTTTCAAACTATTCATTTGGAACCTCCACAGTCATCTTTTTGTTGGCAATGGTTGTCAAAAGGGGCAACGACAAAGGCAAAATGTACTGCACAACGGCAAAGGGTACAAGCAGTTTTGTCATAAAGTCTTGCACAATGGTTTCTGCTGAAATAAGCAATGGGGTCATGAGCAACAACGCAATTACCAAAATTGCCCAAACGTTTGGCTTGGTAAAGTGCAGACCAAACAGCTTTTCGCCACTTTTGTAAGCGCAGTAGATAAAAATTACAATTTTGATAAGAACCGACATTATCCACACCGAAAGGGTAAGCCAGTCCCAACGGCCGTTGGTTGTTTCCGATACGGAAAACACCGAAATTTTGCTCATTGCTAACTTTATTTCCGGTGCGATAGAGCCAAACAGCGCAACAAAAATGGCGTTCATTGCCACAGTTAACACCACACCCACTGCAAAAGAGGCAAATATTGGCGCAAAGGTGCGCTTTTTGATGTGCAAGTTTTCCATCACAAAGTACACAAAAATGTAGTCGGCAAACCAAAAGCAACGATCGAACGCCGTTTTGATGATATTGTTCCATCCTGCCTCGGCAATGGGTAAAAGTCCCCCAAAATCCGTTTGTCTAACTGTAAAGGATAGCAATGCAACAATGCACAATACAATCAAAGCGCACATAAGTTGTCCTACTCGCGCAATGCTAACAAACCCCCTTGCAATAGCAAAAAAACTGACTGCAACAATGGGCAATACAAACATAATCCAGTTGGTGGAAACGTCAAAGGTAACGGCAAACATACGATAGCAGGAGTTTAGCAGAACGATACTGCGCGTTACAAACAGCACAAAAAACACCAACAGCACCAACTTTTCTACAATTGGGGTAAGGGTTGTCCTCAAAATTTTGTCTAACGAGAGGTGGTTTTGCTGGTTGAGTTTTAGTGCCCAGCCCAAAAAGGCAAGACACACGCCATCCCATAAAAATGCCACGCAAAGTACCAACCAACTGTCGTGACCAACGTCGCCAGCTAAAATGGAGGGCAATGACAAAAACTTGCTACCAGACGTTACCAGTAGCAACAACAAAGCAAATTGTCCAACTGTTACCTTATCTTTGTTCATTTGCCCCTCCGTGTTTGGTTTTTGTTAGGTATGGATTTGGGACGTTTTGTCCACTGTGTAAGTGGTTTGTTCATCACGGCATCCTGCTTGTCGTTTTCCATTGGTGGCGTAAAAGGAGCTAAAAATGGTGTGTGGTATCCCTGCATAGAGCAAAGGTAAAACAATATCATCATCATGCTAAGTATCACTCCAAGTATGCCCATCATGCCTGCAATAAAGGTAATTGCAAGACGCAAAAGGGAAAGTATCAAGGTGTTATCTGGCATGGTAAACAGCCCTATGCCGGAAAGCGCACCTATCATCACTGCTGGCGCTCCAATTAGCCCTGCTTTTACAGCAGCGTCTCCCAACACTATTGCCCCAACAAGTGATAACGATATACCAACGGCTGAGGGCATACGCAAATTTGCCTCGCGCAAAATATCAAAAATTACAATGATAAGTATCATTTCTGCCAAGGGGGAAAAGGGTATTGCTTGGGTGGCGTTTAGTACGGTTATCAAAAATTTTAGTGGAATGATTTGGTAGTTGTACATTTGCAAACACACGTATAACGATGGCAACAACACGCTTGCCAAAACACTTACAAAACGCAAAAGTCTGTTTAGCGACGTCATTGTGTGGTCTTCATAGTAGTCACCGGGCGACTGCAAATCCTCTACGTACAAGTAGGGAACTGTCAGCACCATTGGCGAACCATCCACAATGATGGCAACTCGCCCTTCCAACATCTTGCCAACGGCAACGTCTGGTTTTTCCGTCATGCCTACGCGCCTGAAAAGTGCCGTTTTGTTTTGGTCGATGTACCTTGTGATGTAGCTTGCATCCAAAACGCCATCAATGTTGATTTTTTTCACCTGCTGAATTACTTTGTTTACCACTTTGTCGTCAGCGATAGTACAAATATAGCACACGTACACCGTTGTATTGGTGTATTTGCCAACGTTTAGCGTTGTAACCTTCAAGTCGGATGTTTTTAGCCGTTTGCGAATTAGTGTCAAATTGGTTTTGGCATCTTCGATAAACCCTTCGCGTGGGCCACGCATAACCATAGACGTTGGTGGCTCTACAATAGCCCTTGCTATCGTTGTGCGAGTATCTACCGAAAGGCAGTTTTCTCCAACAAACACCACTGTGTGGCCGTTGGAAATTACATCCACCACATCAAAAAAGTTTGCAACCTCCTTGACAACTGCGCCAGCCGTCAATCGCTTTTTTATTTCAGCAAAATCCGTTGAACCCTCACCATACAACATTGGTTCTACAACATAGTTGGAAATTTTGATGTCGCTACACATGCTGTCCAAAAAGGCAATGGTAACGCTTACACCACAATCAATTTGTCTTGTGCAAAAGTCGTCGTCATTTCGATACACGTTTTGTAGTTGTTCGAGATAGTTATTCATAAAACTAATTTTGACAATTTGCTCAAACAAATATACCTATCCACTGAAAAACTAATGCCCAGACGCTATTCAAATTACTTTTAGAAACGCCAGTGCAATTAGGTTTTGAGTGAGTTTTGGCGTATTGCAGAAATTTTTTTGTACACGTGTTGACTTTTTTGAAATATACCTTGGCTACAAACATATTTTTGCAACAAAAAACACACCAGCAAATGCTAAGTGTGTTGGTAGTTTGTATTTAGTTGTATTTGCCACTACATCACTTCGCCAAAAAGGTTTGTGTAGGGGATGTCGCCCATATCTTGGTAGCGACTGTCGTGACTTTGGTCGCGATTGTCACCCATGGCAAAAAAGTAGCCTTGGGGTACTGTATAGGGAGTATCTTTGGTGTAGTTTTCCAAACGTTTTAGCGTGTGGGAAGAAATGTAAAAGGCACTTTCTGGCAATAGTGTTTCATTTTCCGTTGGCTCGTCTGGCATGGGGTACAACTCGCCAACAACGTTGCCATCGGCAGTTTTTACCATAACTTTGTACTTATCGCCTACCTGTTCCACCCAAAGTTGGTCACCCTGTATTGCAACAACACGCTTGATAAGTAGCCTGTACTGGCTTTGCGCGTCATCCCCCTTGGGGAAGAAGTCAAAATGCTTGCGTAACCAACCGGGGTTGTTTAGGTAAAATACAACAATATCGCCACGTTGCACTGTGTTTTGATTTGCAGTACGGTCCACCTTGACAACCTTGCCACTTGTGTACGTGGGATACATCGAGTCCCCCGACACCACCACGTTTGTGACAAAAAACGCCTTGACAACAACTGTTACCACCAAAACCACCAAAACAACGGCAAGTAGAACGTTCAAAACTTTGTCCCACTTTTTGGCGTTGTTGGACTGTTGTTGGGGTTGTTGCGCTAAACTTTGCTCGTCAAAGGTATCAAATTCAGTTGTCGGTGTTTGTTGACTCAACCTGTTTTACCACCTTGTGAAATTTGTCATTGGGCAACATTACAACATGCCCACATTGTTTACATTTAATTTTGTAGTCGGCACCTGTACGCACTACTTCCCACTTGTTACAACCACATGCGTGGGGTTTTCGTGTAGTGACAGTATCTCCAAGTTTGCAAGAAATCATACCAAAATTATGTTGTTAACCAAAAAGGTTTGTTGACTTTTCAAAACCAACAGTTGAGGGATTTGTTCTGCTGGCATTTGTTTGCTACGCTCGGTGCTATTACTATAAAAATCGTTGGCATCCACCGTTACTCGTTGCCACTTGCCATCACCAATAAGAGCTTTTGTGGCAATGTAGATGTCGTTTGTTTGACCATAGTTACATACCACAGCGATGGTAAGGGGTGTTTGCTCCGTTGCGCAAATATCAAATGTAACGGCAAAATGCGACCTTGTTTTGACACTTGGGTCGGTCAATGCAAATGTTGCAAGACCATTGCCCTGCGCGCCAACAATGCCAAGGTAGCCCTTTTTGCGTTTAAACTCGGACGTGGTAAATAAACTGTACTTTGATGAACCAATGGAAAAAAGCTGATTTTGACCTTCGCCAGTGAACAAAATGCTATTGGGAATTTTGACGTTTTGTGCGTTTTTGACTTGGATTTCCAACAGAGTGGAGGAGGTTGTAATTTTGCCTGTAATTTGAGAAAATGCCACCACGTTACAGTTTTGTTGGTACAAATCTAACTTGGCAACGTAGCCGTCGTCACGCTCAACAAGTTGAGCTTTTGACCAGTGCTTTGCGCGAGAATTTGCATTTGTACAGTACCAAATGGCGCTGTCTTCAATTTTCGCTGATGTTTTCAGTTTTACAAAGTATTCGCCGTTTTCCACAAAGTAGCCAATTTCATTTTCCTCCTCGGTGGTTGCGCCTTTGCACCAAGCAATCACGCTTTTTGTGTATCGCGCATCCAACCAGTCGAACATATCTGGCACAATAAGCAATCTACTTTGATTGTTAAGTCTGTTAAAAGATTTACTAACCTCAACGACATCCACCCTGTGACTGTTTGCAGAGTTTACTACGTACATAGGCACGGTGATATTCATAAGATAGCTTTGTGGAGCAAGGCCCATTGTCCACGCTTGACTTTTGTCGTCGTGAGCAAATTGATCCTGCAAGGATGCTTTGCCATCTACAACAAAGTCTGCCTCGGGGTAATCAATGTTGAGGTTACCAAACAAAAGCATACCGTTAGTAATGCGTTTGTCTTGTGCGCAAACAATAGCGCCAATGCTACTGCACTCGCCAATTGTTACAACGGAAACACTGCTTGCGCCTTCCACATCTACCAAATAGGTAATGGCGCGCATAGCGCAAAGAGCTTGTTCGTACAACTTGCTGTTGCGCACTGTGCCATCAAAAAAGTAGATATCTTTGTTTTCCACAGCGTTGCAATAAGATACTTCCTCGGGGTACATAGTACCACAGCCACTTTCTGTACGACCGTCTACGTCAATGGACATGGCAATAAAGCCATTTTGAGCAATATCCAACAACTCTTTTTGGTTAAAAGAGCGATGGCTACTGGTAATTAGTAGTACTGCTCTGCCACTTTTTTTGTTGGGTTGGCAAATGTTGGCGCAAACACGAGTTTTGCGACCACTTGCAAAGGTTCTGCCAGTAAAGTAGACCTTTGTAAAGGTATATTTGTCTTGCGCTACTGTTTTAGCAACGGTAACGTCCAGTTGCTCGGCAGTTGCATCAAAGCCTTCCCACAATGTTTTGTTTGTTAGTAGTTCCATAGTTTTCCTTTGGGTATTGCAATACCCCATCTTGTGACAGTTGTCACGCGCACTGTTTGTGCCTATATTTTACCACACTTGTACCATTTACGCAAGAGCCTTTGTACTACTTGTGATATGGTATGTTGCCACTGATGGTACATGCGCGATAAAGTTGCTCGCACAGTACCACTCTGCACAGTTGATGTGGCAAGGTGATTTTTCCAAATGATAAACGCAAATTGCACCTACTTTTTACAGATTGATGCAAACCGTTGCTACCACCAATTATAAAGGTAAAGGTAGAGTAATTTTGCTTTTGTTCCTCGATATACTTGGATATTTGTACGCTGTCCAGTTGCTTTCCGTCAATATCCAGCGCAACAAGACAACCTTCGGCTTTGGCAAGAATTGCTTTGGCCTCTGTTTCCATAATTTTTTGTATTTGTGCTGGGTTGGGTTCACCGTTGAAAAAGCACTCGTCCACTTCGACAATTTCCGTCACGGCAAATCTCGAAAGACGCTTTGTGTACTCGGCAATGGCTTGACGGTAAAACTCCTCCTTTATTTTGCCCACCACTACAAGTTTAAATTTCATAATTTTACTCCGCAAACAAACTCATCATCCAAAGCAAAGCGCACATTGCCACTGCAACAATAAACATTGACCAAGTTGTGGACGTGGGCTTTTCGTCAATATCCTGCTTTACGGCGTGGCATTTGGTTGTAAGCAAATAGCCAACAACTGCGCCAACAAAGATAACTCCTCCAACAACTCCCACAAGCACCCAGTTGTTTGTGTAAAACTCCGTGGGGTCGTACACAAAGGTGAAAAATACTACAACAAAGTTGTTGAAAGCGTGTGCAATTACGCTCGTCCAAACACTACCACTGCGATATGCCAACAGCATAAGCACACTGCCAAGCACAAATTGATGCAAAGTTTGGGCAGGGTTTAGGTGGAACAGTGCAAACAACGCTCCACAAAGCACAATGCCCAAAATTGGTTTGTCGTTGACAAGGCCTCGGCCTATTGTGCCACGGAACAAAAACTCCTCGCCAATGGGAGCCAAAATTACCGTTACAATAACCAATGCCACTGGGTTGAGGTCAATTTCTGTAGAAGGGCGCGTTAGCCCCATGTTTTCGAACATATCCAAAAACAGTTCGTTTATGGGTAGCATCAGGTGTATCAGTCCAAACGTTGCCAAGCATCCCCAAAGGACGTGTGCGAGTTTTGGATTGACGTTTGCCGTTGTTGCGCAAACAAAGTTCTTTTTGGCAATTTTAGCATAGCCAAATGCTATCAAAAATATGCTTGCTGGTAGCAAAGCGTATACAAGGTTGTATCCAAGCGAATTGGGTTGCATGCCCAAAAGCAAACCACCCAAAAGCACCTGCAATACAAGATATGCCACCACTGCTACGGAAAAACTCGCAAGGCCGTCTTTTTTTGTGTACAAATTAGTCAATTGTTTCTCCTACTGTGTGTTGGGATGCAACGTAAATTTGAATATCGCGTCCCTCCACAATATTATTCTTTTGATACATTTTGTTTACTGTATCAAAGGCAAGTTCTGCTGTGTTGTTGTTTTCAGAAAGGTGTGCAAGCACCACTTTTTTGACGTTGGTACCAATGAGTTGTTGCAAAATGCTGGCGCATTGGTCATTGGAAAGGTGTCCAAAAGGGGATGCAATACGGCGTTTCAAAAGGTAAGGATACCTTCCACTTTGCAACATAGTAACGTCATGGTTGCACTCTAATTGCACAACCTTGCATGGCGCAAGAAATTGTACCGTTTGCTCATCAAAACACCCCGTATCGGTGATACTGGCAATGCTTTGACCTTCATTACTAAACCGATAGCCACAACAAGCTTGACTGTCGTGTGAGCATTGATACACGTCCACTGTAACGTCACCAACGACAAAACTACCACCAATACCCTCTACATAAGGTGAGTAACTGCGATTTGCAATGCAGTTAACAATAGGTTGTGGTACGTAAATTTTTGTGTTGGGCACGAACTTTGTCCACATTGGCAACGCGCAAATATGGTCGTCGTGCTCGTGTGTGATGACAATGGCAGAAATATCTTTGGGGGTAAGGTTTTTGCCCTCCAAAGCTACCAAAAGTTTTTTGTACGAGTAGCCCACGTCTAACAAAATATTGGTGTTATTTGTCTGGATTAGGGTACAGTTGCCCCTACTGCCCGAAAACAATGGTGTAAGTTTTAGCATAACATAAGTATTATACCACACATTGCAATATTTTGTAAAGTTTTGGCGATGTAACACTTCAATTCGTAAAGTAGTTCATCAAGTAGTTATTGCCCACCCATTGACAGAATAATTCAAAATACAAACACTCTATTACAAAACAAAAGAGAGTGCTTGGGTCACTCTCTTAAGGTCGCATAATATTAGCGGCGACGGATACGGACTTTAGCCGTAACCTTGACTTCGATTTTAATTTTTCTCTTAGCCATTCGGCTCACCTCCTTATGTGTAATACTTTCAAGCAATTAACATAAAAGGAGAAATAATATTATGGCAAGCGAAATTGTACTATATTTTGAATTTTCTGTCAATTAGGATAAAACGCATGAATTAATAATTAACAAATCCAAGCATTTCCATGGTGATATGGTCAGGCAATAAGAATGTACTAACACCTGTTAACAATAAATCTACTTGTGATTGAAAGACTTCTTTAAATTTACTAGACAAAGAAGAATAATCCCCATAGTACTCATAGTCGTATATGTAATTTGAGTAACCAAATGTATTTTCGTAAATAGAACCGTAAGCATTTGTGGTATGTCCAGAACTTTCGTTCCAAATGTACACATCTTGTATATCTGTATCTTTGTTTAAATATATTTCTACATAACTATCACTATCTGCTACATAAGAATACATTACAAATGAAAGTGAAGTTGCGATGTCATCTGTAAAAATGCAAAATTGATATTCATTACCATCATCCAGAATATCGTATTCAATAAAGTACCACCCTTCCCCATTATAGGTGCCATTATCCAAGACATATTGGGCAAGAGCATCGTATGGATTGGTATAATTAGGGTCATCATCGCCACAAATTGTACATTCACCTTGTACATAATCGTGTCCAAGAGCATCAACCCGTCCTTGTTTAACAAGTACTACGTTGCATATTGAACAGTGTTTACCTTCTGTAAGACCCGCCCTTGTGCAAGTTGCGGATACAGCATTGTCAATCACCACTGTGTGACCATTTGATTCTACATATGTGTCTACTTTTGTGTCACCACATGCAGAACATGTATGAGTTGTATAACCTTGTTTTGTACATGTTGGTGCTTGTACAACGGATGTATAGGAATGACCGAGAGCAGCACCTTCTTTTAGATTGCAGCTTGTACAAGTTTTCGGTTCAGTACAAGTGGCATTATAAAAGTTATGCCCAAGAGCACTTCCTTCGGTTTGATAACAAATTCGGCAAGTTTTTGGGTAAAGGCAATTCGCTTCAATCCATTGATGCTGACAAGCTTTAGAAGGTTCATCACAAGCCGAAAAAGTGAAAACACTTATTATAATTAGCAATGCAAGGATAAGTAAAAGGGTTAACTTTTGTGTGTTTTTCATGTGTGCTTACCTCCGTAAAATAAAAAAGTGTGCCCCAATAAGAGACACACTGAAAAAGTGTTTCTCCTATTGTTGTCACACAAGCTTTACTCCATTTTGGGCATAAGCAAAAAGAGAAAACAACTTTTTACCAAAGTATAGTTTTCCCAAAATGGATATTATTAACTTGTGTGACGAGCGTATTTTAGCACATTATCAGAAAATTTGCAATAGTTTCTACAAAAAGAGTAAAAAAAAGAGACATTCATGATGAGTGTCTTTAAGAAAGGTGGTGAAATAATGAACAGAGCAATTAGACTTTTGGAATGTCAAAAAGAATTTTTATTTAATAGTGAGTATGGGGTTGACGAATTGCATCCTAATGACAAAACATTAAGATATCTTTGCAAAAGAAGTGGTTTAAGAGAGGAAATTGATATTGAAGGAATTACCAAAAATGAACTGAAAACATTAACTAAAAATGTTTTCGATGCGATTTCTGTTTATTGTAAAAATTGCCGTTATCGTAGTTGAAAAAATCAGCATGGTCGCAATTAGTGCACTCAATTCGAAATTGTAATTGCCTATCTTTAAAACTATTTAGTAATGTTACTCGATGACTGCCATTAGTAAATGTATATGCTGTACAATTTTGGCGCAGTTCGGGAAGATGGTATTCCCAAAACATTTCAAAACCACACTTCGAACAATGATGAGTACCAGATATCATGGGCATAATAATATCACCTTATTCCCTAAGACTTATTACTTTCCTTAAACTCATTAACCAACGAGATAATAATTCTTTGTTGGTCGGGGTTTAAATCAGATATATCAACGGTGACAGGCTGGTTTTGCCATTCACCTTTTTCGAAGAAATATAATTGAGACACATTCAATGCTTCTGCTAATAAGGGCAATACCTTGAAAGATGGGTTACGTATCCCCTTTTCGTATGCAGAAATAACGGATTTGCTCAAACCGAGTTTGTCGGCAAGTTCTGTTTGCGACAGTCCAGCCTTCTCTCTAAGGTTTTTGATTTTGTTTCCCATAGTTATACTCATAGAATCACGCTCCTTTTTGCTGATACTATACACTATTTTGAAAATTTTGTCAACAATTTTCCACAAATAGTTGACAAAATATCCAATATATGGTACACTAATAGTGGAAAGGGGGTGGACTATATGTTGACTATCTGCAAAAATAACCGTTATGAAGTCGAGAAAAGTGTAAAAAATATGCAACTTGATGCTATTATGCCAAGTGCTTCTGACATCATAGACGATATCATTTTGGCTATGATACAAGATGGCATTATAGATTGTTTACACAATCCGTTTATTGATAAGCGTAGGCATAATACATGTGTACCATTTAAGTTAGTTATGGCGCTTGCGATTGCCTCTAAAATGAAAGTTAGGTCAAGTTTAACGGATATCCCATATGCAATTAGTGACCATCGAGTGTTAGCAGAGCTTGGCTACAACATTATCAATCACGATAGGGAGGAGTTGTTTACCGAAGGTACTATTAGACATTTGCTGGGTAAATACACTGCAGATGAGTGGGTTAACTACTACAATGACACCGTAAGAAGAAACATTTTTGCCAAGAAAGGAATCGTGACAAACATACATATTCTTGACTGTACAAAGATTGCTGTAAATTTTGATAATGAAAATTACGAAAATTCCTCCATAACATTTGACCGTAAGGGCGATAAGATGAGAGGTTATAAGGTGTCGTCTCTTAGAGGTATCTATAAGGACACAGGAATTATTGAAGAAATCCGTTTTGGTACAGCGTCAATTCACGATTTACACTTGTCAGAAGAAATGTTGAAAACAACCAAATGCTTCAAATATGGCGACATTTTGATAAACGATAGGGGTTTCCTTTCCAGAGAATTAATCAATTACTTAAAGTCATACAAGGGTGTTGATACATATGTACCACTCAGACACAATATGGTAGCTTTTGAGCAAGCCGTGTCTTCTGCAAAGGAACAAAACAATTGGATGCCTCATCCATATAGAAAGAATCAGTTCATAACCGCTGTATCAGATATGGGTGTGCATTGGGAAAGCGACCAAAAATATGTAGATGTTCCAATTAATACTTGTGTTGTATGGGATAAAGAAGTAAATACATATGCTGTTTTTGCTACTACCAATACAAAAGCCACTGCATCTGAAATAATCAAAATATATGAGTTGCGTCCTGAAATAGAAGAAGATTTTAGACAATTAAAAGACTTTTGGAAACTTGAAGATTTCAAAAGTACAAAATATAACGTTATAAGCTTTCACATAATTTGTGTACTGTTGGGCTACTTGTTCTACCAATTATACATAAATAGTGAGAAAGGACAAAAATATCTCGGCAAAAGTTTGCCTGTACTATTAAAAAAACAAGGAATTGGCTTTATAAGTCATTTGGTTTTGTACAGTGGTAAGTACTTTTTTTGTATGAGTTTAGTAGAGTTTTTTGAGTTTAGAGATGGCTGTGCCAAGGAGGTACAAACATATCTGCTCAAATTCTTTAAATAAAAAAGACCGTCTAATAGATAAACGGTCTAGGATAATTTTAATGGAGGTAAAAATAATGACAAGTAACACAACCCAACCTTCGGCTACAATTGTAGGTCGAATTATAAAAATTTTAGAAGAAAATAAATTAACTATAGCCCAATCGAAACAAGTATTGATTGATGTTGATAATGCATTAAACTCTCAAAAAGTACATTGTGCTATCCAAGGTAGTACAGCTCCAGAATATACGCCACAAACACTTGGAATTGTAGATTGCCAAACTATAGGAATTGCAAGTCAATCTATAGGAATTGTAGGTCAATCTATAGGATAGTTACAATGCCACATGCAACAGCATCGTTCTTTGTAAGTACTAATGCTTCACATGTTAGAGATTTTAGTATGTCGTATTTTTCCGTTATAGTTGGAATTGTTGCTGTTACTATTGAGCAATAATTATTTATATCGGTTGTCAAATTCTCTAACACTTCCTTAAGTTGATAATAATTATGGTTTCCGTTTAGACTCCTTATCGGAGGATGAAATACAAATTTAGAAATATCCTCGGCGGTTCTCGTCTTACCTGACATATATAATAATATTGCTGCAGATGAAACCTCGCCCAAATTATGGGTAATAACATTACATGGGAGCTTCTTTATTATGTTATATATTGCTACGCTATCTGATACACTTCCACCAGGACTATTTATGTTTATAGTCAAAGCATCATCTGGTGCTATATTTTCGATTGAATTAACGAAGTTAATAAAATCGACGAGACTT
>JAFTNE010000086.1 GCA_017452035.1 Clostridia bacterium | reverse complement strand
TAAAAAGCATAGGACGCGATTGACGTAACACTGCCATCGGTAGGAATGGAACTATCTTTGCAACCAGCAACAAGTTTTTTATCTGCAGTGTGGATAATGCAGTCATTTATAGAGTGGTACACTGTATTGTCGGAGTGCATGTATAACAATGCAAGCTTGTTACATCCTGCCACAATTCCTTTGCCTATGGACGTTATTGTTGCAGGCAAGCTAAGTGTATCGATATTTGAGCAACCATAAAATGCGTAGTCGCCAACTTTAACGCCACCCTTTATGTGCAAAATCATTGTTTTGGATGGGAGGTAATTTGACTGCGTTTGGTAATCGGGCGCACCAAAAATGTAGCCAAAGTGTGTTGCGCCACTGCCGTCGGCATTTTGTCCAACAAATGGCAAGGACAACATGTCAACTTCGGAACATCCCTCCAAACAAGATACTCCCATTGACGTTACTGTTGGAAGAATGTCCACTCGGGAGATGCGCTTGCAACCATACAATGCGTATGGAGCAACAACAGTAGCGTTGTTTACTGCCACTTTGTCTAACGTTTCTGGGACAATATCCCCTTGGGTTTGGTAGTCAACTGCACCAAAGATGTACCCCAGGTGTGTTGCGCCTGTGGCATCCAAACGTTGACCAACAAATGGTAGGTACATTTCCTCGAAACCACTTTCAGCAAAGGATGCAAAGCCCATTTCCGTCACGCTTGATTTAACTCGTATCACATCACAATTTGTATAGCCGTAAAATGCGTAAGCGGAAATTGCCGTCATGCCGTCAAGTATCAATTCCTCCACCTCGGCCGAGCCATCGATGTACAGTGTGTGACCGTAAGCAAGTGGGTTGGCGTGTGCATTACCAAAGGTGTAACCACACCAATTTGATATATCGTAGATGTACACACCACCAATGTTTGTACATCCGGCAAAGGCATCTTCGCCAATAGCAAGGAGGTGTTCCCCTTGCAAAAACTCTACCGATACAATGTTTGCGTTATCTGCAAAAGCAGAGGGGGCAATTTGTGTAACGGGGATACCTTGGTGGGTATGAGGGATTACAAGCTCTGTATCGTTGCAACTGCCCATACCATTTATTGTGTAGTAGGTACCATCGGCACTTAGGGTGTAACTTAGTCCAATGCTGTACTCGTGGTGGCCACATTGCGTGCAAACAATGTTTACATAGTTGTGTGGAAGACGCTCGACAAAATTGACTTTTTGCTCTTTGCCACAGCCTGTACACGTTTTGGTTGTAAAGCCTTCGGCTGTGCAGGTTGGAGCTGTTACTGATGTTTCTTGGTAGTCGTGTGACAACATTGGCACGTGGCCATCGCGATAGCTATCGCCACACATCCAGCAGGTGTGCATTGTGTAACCAGCAAGGATGCAACTTGGTGGATATACAACTGCTTGATAGTCGCACGCCACTTTGTCTGTGTAGGTATCTTTGTAGACGTAGTTGCATCTCGAACAACTGTGCGTTGTGTAGCCCTCATTTTGACAGGTGGGTGCAGTTACAACGGCCGTATCAATGTGTCCAAGTGGTTTGACGTAGTTGTCATCGTACTCGTCGTCACACACGTGACACCAATGCGTTGTGTAGCCACTTAAGGAACAGGTTGGGGGTGTTACAATATCAATGTAACTGTGTGGAAGTATTTCCACAAAGTCGGCATTGTGCATTTCGCCACAAACGGTACAAGTGTAGGTTGTGTAACCTTCGGCTGTGCAAGTTGGTTTTGTTACAACAGTTTGGTAGCTGTGGTCAAGTTTTGGCACAATAGCGTCCTTACCCGTTTCACCACAATCCAAACAGCTAAGAAGTGTGTACCCCTCTGCCGAGCAGGTTGGTTCAAACACTTGGACGTCTTTGCTCCAATTATGACTATCATTTGTAGGAATAACTTCCGTTTTGGTTGCTGGGCAAATGGTGCAAGTGTACGTAAGCACTCCCGTTAGTGAGCATGTTGGTGGAGTTGTAACTACTCCCTCACCCCAAATGTGATCGCCAATATCCGATTTGTCGTTTGTGCACATACACGTTGCTGCGTGCCAGTGTGAAGTGTCGCTAAACGACCACTCGTCAGAAAAGGTGTGTTGCGTTTTGGGGATATCTTCCCCCTTTTCTCGGTTGCACTCTGTGCAAACGTAAACGATTCGGCCCATTTGGAAACAATTTGGCTCTTTTAGTACTCTGCCTTCGTCCCAAGTGTGGTCGGCTTGATCCTTTTTGTTATCGGGGCAACTGCAAGTGGGGGCATGCCAGTGGCTGTTTTCGTCATGTGTCCATTCGGTGGAAAATCCGTGTTCGGTAACGGGAATTTCCTCCTGGCGTTGCGCAAAACAAACAAGACACCATTGTGTAAATACGCCCGTTTGCTGACAGGTTGCAGGGATGGTAACTTCGCCCATATCCCAGATGTGTTCGCCCTTGTCTTGTACGTTGTCGGTGCAACTGCACGTTGGCGCATGCCAGTGGTACTGACTGTCGCTTGTCCAGTTGTACTCAAATGTATGTTCCTTTCGAGGGATGGGCTCTGTTTTGGTTGCGTAACAAAAGGTGCAACTATATGTGCGAACGCCCTCGCTTTGGCAGGTAGGTTGGGTTGTTATTGTGCCGTCATCCCAAGTGTGTTCTGTGTGGAAGATACATGCAGAAAGCAAAAGTGTGGCTGTTACCATAATTACCAAAAGCAACACTAAACAAGTTTTCTTCATAGACTTATCCTCCTAACACGATATTTCGCAACTATCCTACAAAGTAGGATAAATTTGTACTGATATTATAAATGCAATTGCAAGTTATGTCAATAGTCAAGTGCGTTTGTAACATTTGACGCGACAAAAAGGTTGTCAATTTACGAGCAATAAAGCTGTAAACAGCAATATTTTTCTACAAGTTACACAATTAAAACAATGGCAAAGCATACAATTTTTCCAACAAAAAAGCCTACCAGACAAATGCTGATAGGCAAGTTGTATTAACCAAGTTGTGACATAAGTTCGTCAAACTGTTGTTTGAGTTCGCTCTCGGTACCGTTGTTCAAAATGAAATAGTCGGCTTTGGCAATTGGGCCACCCTTATCCAAGTTTTCCAACTCGGCTGTATCACGACTATCTACCTGCTCGGCTGTAAGTGGACGGAAAGCGCGTGTTGCAAGACGTTGTTTGCGAATTGCGCAGTTTGTTACCACTGCCACAACAACAAGTTGGTCGCCAAACATTTCCTTTAGGATTTTGTACTCTGCCCAGCTGTAAAGGCCGTCCAAAACAACGTTTCCCTTTTCGAGCTTTTGAGCAATTTCCTCCTTGAGTAGTATTGCAAATGCGCCCATACCATACTTTTGACGCAAGCTTTCGCGCATTGCACGCTCGTTTTGTTCGTTGACCTCTTGACCTTGTTTGATAAGTTGGCTAACTGTTACGCCACCAAAATAAACCTTGTCCCAGCCAAGTTCACAAAAATAGTTGCAAAGTACGCTTTTGCCAGAACCACACATTCCTACTACGGCAACTGCCTTGTTCATTAGTAATACCTCTCGTTGAGCATTTTGTTGTTTTTTGACCTATCCCAAAAGGATAGGCAAAAACTTTGTACCATTAGTTTACAACAAAACGTAAAAGTTATCAAGTGATAAACTGCAATAGTTGGTGTTAATTTTTGCTTTTTGCAAATTTATGTTGAAATACATATGTTGACAAAGCTTTGACAAAGGTTGTATAATATAAAAAAGAGGATCACTACTATGAGTAAAAATACCATTGATTTAGCTGAATTGATCGTGGCCGTTTGGCCCAACATACGCCGAGTTTTTAGACATTTGGTGTCGCTAAAAGATGCGCCAATATCTATGACTCAACTTACCTGCCTTTCTATAATCGAAAAACAAAACAAGCTTACCATGTCGGCTTTGGCAAAAAAACTTTCCATGAGTAACCAACAACTGACAAAGGTTGTAGACACGTTGGAAGGCTACGAACTTGTTGTGCGCACTGTGGACGAAACCAACCACAGACAGATTTTTGTGCAAACGTCAGAAAAGGGCAACCAATTGATGCAAGCTTTGCGCGCCGAAATTGACAGAAAGCTCAACTACGTTTTGCGCAACCAAGAGGAAGGGGAAATTGACAACCTTTACAACTGCTTTGCCTACCTTGCAAAATACTTTGCAAAAATTGACGAGTAATTGTAATAAACTACCTATTTTGTTGTCAAAAAGTTGATACGTGGCTTAAAAATTACATATTTGCAAATACAAAAGCACTTCTTTGCGAAGTGCTTTTTTGTGCGTTTTTTATTTATTTTATCAAATCTTTTACTACTTCGCCAGCCAAAATTAGGCCTGCAACGGATGGCACAAAAGATATGCTTGATGGTGTTTGACGTTTATTGGAAGTTTCCAGTTGAGTTGGTGTTTGGGGAACTTCCTTGGAGTACACCACTTTTAGTTTGTCTACACCCAAAGCGCGTAGTTCCTTGCGCATAACTTTTGCAAGTGGACAAACGGACGTTTGGAAAATATCTGCCACTTCAAATGCAGTTGGGTCCAGTTTGTTGCCAGTACCCATGCAACTGATAATGGGAGTGCCTACGTCAAAACACAACTTTGCAAGTAGCAATTTGCTTGTTACTGTGTCGATAGCGTCTACAACGTAGTCGAATTGGGCAAAATCAAATTGACCACAACTTTGGCCGTCAAATCGCACCTTTCGCGTGTCCACTTGGCAGTTGGGGTTGATGTCGGCAATGCGACCTTTTGCAACCTCCACTTTGGACTGTCCAATGGTAGATTGCAATGCATACAGCTGACGATTGACGTTGCTTGTGGCAAAACTGTCGTCATCCACAATGGTAAGCTTGCCAACACCTGCGCGAGCAAGCGCCTCTACGGTGTAGCAACCTACGCCACCAATGCCAAACACGGCAACGTGACAGCTATTTAGTTTGTTGAGAGCCTCTGCGCCCACAAGCATTTCCATGCGACAAAACTCTTGCATAGGTGCCTCCTTTTGTAAAATTGTAGCATTTTGAGGTGAGTTTGTCAACAAGGATGACACTTGCTTTTAGGGTTGGAACAAGCTTTTGTTTTATTTGTTTTGCTTGCAACCACACAACAAAATGCACCAAAGATAAATGTAACAACTCAATACTATTGTACATATCTTGAAAGGGGGTTGTATTGTGAACTGCAAAGTTATTGTAAATGGCGAAAGTGGCAACTGCAAACGTTTGGACCTTTGCGCTTTATTGAACATGCTACAATGCCCCACTGCCGAGGTACAGTACATCGACAAACACACCAACTGGACGTGTGACGACAACGATACCCTTATTGTGTGTGGCGGAGATGGTACACTAAAAAACGCCCTTGCCAAATGCAAAGGTCGCACCCTAATTTTTGCCCCCTGTGGAACGCTGAACGAAAGCAAGTTTTTCGGCAAACAAATTGACTACATTGGCTCTGTCAACAACGAGTTGTTTGGCTACGTTTGCGCAACTGGCACATTTACAGAAATTGGCTACCTTGCAGAAAACA
Source organism: Clostridia bacterium (assembly GCA_017452035.1). Lineage (GTDB taxonomy): Bacteria > Bacillota > Clostridia > Christensenellales > CAG-314 > Fimimonas. Next base: position 48 of record JAFTNE010000086.1, on the reverse strand, counting down.
AACACAAGCAACGCTTTAAAGCCCTTGCATACCTACCAATGATGTTCT
>JAFTNE010000085.1 GCA_017452035.1 Clostridia bacterium | reverse complement strand
GTTGCTACGTACCCACCTAAATGACGAACAGGCAATTCCGTTACTTATCATGCAACTTTGCGCATTGTAAAGGAGATCAACAGTGAAACTTATTGAAAAACTAAAAACCAATTTTCAGCTATCCAACATGATAGTGCGAATTTTGTTTGTTGTGGGTTTTGTTTTTAGCAACTGGCAAGATTTGCTTATCTCTGTCCATTTGGTATCGGAGAGTATGGCTTTGCCCTCTGGCACAATTATACCCATGATGTTGCTTACAGGCATTATTCTTGGTGTGATACTTAACCTGCTTGTGCCATTTACCATCAACTTGGTACTAAACTTTTTGCGTTTGTACAACGTGCCACGACACGAGTACATTTTGATTGCAATGATGTTTTTTGACATTGGCTTTTTTGCCTGTGGCATACTTAACCTTGTAAACTTGTTTACACCAATTTTGATGACCTGGGGTTCGGTATTGTTTCCATTGATTACCTCTTGTGGTTGTATGTTAGGTTTTTACAAAGTGACAAGCAAATTGTACTTCAACGAAGTTACTCGTCAACATTACTTTAAGTATTTGGCAATCATCTACATTGCATGTGCTGTAATTATGGGGGTGATGGCATGAAAAAGGCTATTTTAGTTATTGCAGTTGTATTGCTTGTAGCGCTTACACTTCCTACTGCAATTTTTGCAGAAACTCAAACTGATTACACCTCAACACAAACTTATCAAATGCTAAATGAGTTTGTAACAGCTTTTCCCAGTCGCTCCACTCCACAACAGGAACGAGCAGTTGCTAACTACATTGCTAACAAATTTGCAGATTTCAATTACAGCGTAGAAGTACAATCTGTACCCGAAAGCGCCTATGGTTACGCAACCTACAACGCGATAGCTTTCAAGGATAATCCCTCTGTTACAGATTGCATTGTTATTGGCGCTCACTACGATTGCAACCAAGGCACTCTTGGTGGTGGCGAGGGCGCAAACGACAACGCCAGTGGTGTTGTTGCCCTTTTGCAAATTGCCGAGCAACTAAAAGACGTAACCCTTCCATTTGACCTGTATATTGTTGCTTTTGGTGGCGAAGAACAGGGCCTTTTGGGTTCTGACTACTTTGTAAGACATTTTTATAATAGCACACTTCACAATAGTAAACTTCCTTTGGAAAGTATTCGTGTGATGTTCAATATGGACAGTATTGCCAATGGAGACAACTTGTATGTGCAAGTGGAAAACAAGCCCACCAACCTTGCTAACCTCATTTTGCAAAATGCAACTGGCAATGCCAAACTTTTGGAAAAACCTCACGCTGTGGGCGTGTTCAATGCAGATATGTGGGGATACGGCTACTACGAAACGGTACAAAACACCGACCATACTTCCTTCCGTCTCGTTGGTGTGCCAGTGGTAAACTTTTTCTCTGGTAATTTCAAAAATTGGAACTTTGTTGAAAGTGCTGACGCCAACAAAAACACAATGAACACCGACCTTGACAAGTTGGCAAACTGCAATCAAGCTTGGATTGACAAAATTGATACAGTTGTTAGCACTGTTGTTTCCACTGTAATCAGTACCGAGTTTGACGAGGTAAGCAAAAATGCACGCAGTGAGCTACTTAACATTGATTTTTGGTACAATCGACTTTGGCCCAAAATTGCCACTGTTGTAATTTTAATTATTCTTACCATTTTGGCAGTTTTGCATCACCGTAAATTGCAAAAACAAGCAATTATGGGCACGGCATTTGCCAATACAACGCACATCTTTGAAACACCAAGTTCTGACGACATCTTTACTTTTAAAGATTAGTCTTGTCTTGTAAATATGCAAACAATGTTTGCAAATAAAATAACTAATTTATTTCAAACTAATTATGAAACAACAAAAAACTCTAAAACTACCTATATTTTGCTTGATATACTTTGCTGTGGTTGTAGGATGTGTTGTGCTTGACCAAGTGACAAAGATACTTGTCTACGACAACCTTCTGGGTGGAGTTACAGGCAACAGCGTGCCAGTAATTGGCAAGTTTTTGCAATTTACCTCCGTACTTAACCGTGGCGCAGCCTTTGGCATGGGTAATAGCCAAGCAAGCGATATTGTATTTTTTGTAGTGACGGTGGTGGGTATACCAATGTTCGTGTACCTGCTACTTCGCAGTCGCACACGCAGTGTGCTTTCGCAAATTGCTTTTGCGTTTATTATTGGTGGCACAATTGGCAACGCCATTGACCGTGGTTTTTACGCAACCCAAGGCACATTTTTTAGTGGTGGCGTAAGGGATTTTATTTCCTTTTCCATTTTTCCACCAGTATTTAACGTTGCCGACCTGTTTTTGACGGGTGGTGTGTTTATGGCAATTGCGGCTATTGTTTGGTTTGACCCCGATAGCCTTGTAAAGCTCATTGCCGAGGAACGCGCTCAAAAAACCACTCAACAAACTGCCGATATGGCAGTTCAGCCAACGGACACTGCTACTTATACAACAGCACAACCAACGGAAACTTCCACCGACATCGAGGTCACCGATGAGAACGATACAACTAATTAGCGAGCAAGCTTTTCGTAGACTGGACAGTTTTCTTGCCGAAAATACCAACCTCACCCGTTCTCATATACAAAAGGTTATGGCAAGTGGTGGGGTAACTGTCAACGGAAAAGTAGTAACCAAAGCGTCCACATCCATCAAAGAGGATGCCGAAATTGTTGTAATCTTGCCGGAAGACATCCCATTGGATATCCCTGCGCAAGACATCCCCTTGGATATTGTCTACCAAGACGAGCACTTGTCTGTCATCAACAAGCCACAGGGCATGACGGTGCACCCAGCAAACAACGTGTACACTGACACCTTGGTAAATGCGCTTTTGTACCACGTGACGGATCTTTCGGGTATCAATGGTGTGCTTAGACCGGGTATTGTGCATAGGTTGGACAAAGATACCAGTGGCCTTTTGGTAATTGCCAAAAATGACGTTGCTCACGTGGAGCTACAAAAGCAAATTCAAGCAAAAACTTGCAAGCGCATATACCTTGCTCTTCTCGAAGGCGTGGTAAAAACGGACAGTGGCTTTATTGATGCACCCATTGGTAGATGTCCTACCGATCGCAAAAAGATGGACGTTGTATCTAACGGACGAAGCGCGCAAACGTACTACACTGTGGTGGAAAGGTTTGCAAACTACACTTTGGTGCAGTTTGAGTTAAAAACGGGACGTACACACCAAATTCGTGTGCATGCATCCAAATGCCTTAAACATCCAGTGGTGGGGGACAAAACCTACGGCTACAAAAATCAAAAGTTCTCGTTAGACGGTCAACTGTTACATGCGCAAACGCTATCTTTTGTTCATCCACACAGTGGTCAAAGTTTGAGCTTTTCTGCCCCCTTGCCCGACTACTTTACAAAGGTACTAACAATTTTACGTAGCAAAAATAACTAATATAGAGGTCTGCATGAAAAACTTAATTTCGTTGACAGAACTAAATAAAACGGAAATCAGCCAAATATTGGAAGTGGCGCAACAAATGCGCCGTATTGTTACAGCTAACTACAAGCGTGGTCCACAGCTTATTGGTAGTGTGGTAGCAGGCGTATGGCCCAAGCCATGTTTGTCATCCACAGCGTTTTCGCTGGCTGCAAGCTATCTTTCGGGTACGCCTTGTCCATTTTACAACGTAGATGACATCATGTCTTGTTGCAAAATGTTGGAAAACATGGGCGCAAATACCATTGTAGTTTCCTGCGAAAACGACAACCTTGCCAAAACTTTTGCATCCAACAGTACAAAAAACGTTATCAACGGTGGATCTGGTCAGTACGACCCCATTGGAGTACTTGCTGACATGTTGGCACTTTCCATCCGTTGTGATGGTTTGCACAACCTGTCTATTTTGGCAGTGGGCAACCGTGATACCAACAAAATCAACGAGTACAACCACTGCTTGGCGCTGTTTGGGGGGGAAATGATTTGGTATTTGCCTGTCGAGGACCTCGCAACCCAACGCAAAGGCATTGTGCTTGACGATATCAATTCGGCATTTGCCGGCGTGGACGCCGTTGTTGACTTGGGACTTTCGGCCTTTTCCGAGCCACAACGCTACTATGGCGCAAATGGTGGTATTTCCCAAAGATTGATGGACAAAGCGCGCATTGACTGTCTGCTTTTGGGTAGCAGAAACGTGGTAGTAGATAACGTTGGTGTAAAGCCTTACCAACACAGTTTGGCAGACTTGCGAGAAACTTGCTACATATCAGTTGCAATGGCAGTGCTTTACTTGATGCATCGCGACTAACCAAATACAAACAAACCAAAGTGAGCAGTTTTTTTGCTCACTTTTTTTTGACAAAACAAACTTGTTAACTTTATCTTGATTTTCTTGCAATAAAATGGTTGCAAACAGCATTGTTTTAGCGAGAAGAGGAAAAAATACAAACATGGCAACTTTCACAAAAACATCAAAGCCTAATTTGGCACAAATTGATGATGCGCTTTATCGTATTGCACAGGGTGACGACAACGCCTTGGAGATACTGTACGAGCAAACGGCATCTTCCATCTACGCCTATGCATTGTCATTGTTAAAATCAGTACCTGATGCACAAGACGTCATGCACGACACTCTGATAAAGGTGTACGAAAACGCTCACACCTACAACAGTCATGGCAAGCCAATGGCGTGGATACTTACTATTACCAAAAATTTGTGCTTCCAAAAGTTTAGGCAACAAACTCGCATTGTAGATATGCCTGATGAGGCCATTTGGGGACAATTTGCTGGCAACACAAATATGTCTTCGGACGACAAAATGTTTATTGCGCATTATCTCTCAAAACTCAGCGAGGAAGAGCGAACCATTGTAGTGTTGCATGCAGTGGCAGGTCTAAAACATCGTGAAATTGCCAAACACCAGGGTATGCCCCTTGCAACGGTACTTTCCAAGTACAATAGGGCTATCAAAAAGCTAAAACAAATCATCAAAGGAG
>JAFTNE010000084.1 GCA_017452035.1 Clostridia bacterium | reverse complement strand
TGTAAAGGCTTGTGAAAATGGCGTAAAAATTGCACTTTTCCCAGAGTTGTGCATTACAGGCTACACTTGTGGCGATTTGTTTTTGCAAGAAGTGCTATGCACCACTGCGCTTGACTGCACAATTGAACTTTGCAACAAAATTGCAACAATGGACATTTTGTGCGTAGTAGGATTACCCTTGCAATACAATAGCAAAATCTACAACTGTGCTGCACTTTTGTACCATGGCGAAATTTTAGGCTTTATCCCCAAAATGCACTTACCAAACTACAACGAGTTTCACGAGTCAAGACACTTCTCTGTACCTCAAAAGGGCAATACTTTGGTAAACATCTATGGCAAGCAAATTCCTTTTGGTACAAAGTTGTTGTTTGAAAACAGCAAAAATAAAAAGATGCGTATTGGTGTGGAAATTTGCGAAGATGCATGGGTACAAGACTGCCCATCCTTTGGCTACGCAAATGCTGGCGCAACAATCATCCTTAACCTTTCAGCAAGCAACGAGACGGTAATAAAAGCAGACTATCGCCGTAAACTTGTAGAAATTCAATCGGGCAAAACTTGCACTGCATACGCGTACACATCATGCAATGCAACGGAATCTACCAGCAAATTGGTGTTTGGTGGACACAACATTATTTGCGAAAATGCTGAAATATTGGCAGAAAGCGCACCATTCACCACCGACTACGCCGAGGCGACAATTGACTTCGACTTTTTGCATAACGAAAAATCTCGCTACCACAATAAAGCTGTCGAAGGCTACGAATACATTCCATTTGAAATGGACGTATCATCTTGCACACGCAACTACTCCAAAACACCATTTATTCCTACCAATGCCAACGAACTTTACGAACGTTGTGAAACAATCTTAAAAATGCAAGCATACGCACTTAAAAAGCGCATCGAACACATTGGCGCATCTAAACTTGTAATTGGCGTATCTGGTGGCAGTGACAGTACGTTGGCGCTGATGACGTGTGTAAACACACTTAAACTTCTTGGTAGACCAATGACGGACATCATTTCCGTTACTATGCCTTGCTTTGGCACAACGGAGCGCACTTTGAACAACTCGATTGCACTTGCAAAGGCACTTGGCACTACCGTTAAGAAAATTGATATTTCCAAAGCCGTATCACAACACTTGACAGATATCCAACAAGACCCAAACAACCATGATATCGCCTACGAAAATGCTCAAGCGCGTGAACGCACACAAGTGTTGATGGACATTGCCAACCAATGCAACGGTCTTGTTATTGGGACCGGTGACCAATCGGAGTTGGCACTTGGCTGGTGCACCTACAATGGCGACCATATGTCTATGTATGGAGTTAACTCATCCATCCCCAAAACTCTTGTCAAAGTTTTGCTAAAACACATTGCCATAACACACAAGGGCATTGTTGGCGATACCATTACGGATATCGTTTTGACGCCTGTCAGCCCCGAGCTGTTGCCTCCAAATGCTGACGGCACCATCAAACAAATTACCGAAGATGCCGTTGGTCCATACATCTTGCACGACTACTTTATGTTTATGCTACTGCGCAAGGGGTTTGCACCAAGCAAAGTGTTTGAACTGGCAAAAATTTCCTTCGAAGGGGACTACACTGCCGAGGAAATTTACAAATGGCTACGCAAGTTTATTTGGAGATTCTTCACACAACAATTCAAACGTTCCTGTACGCCCGACTACATCAAGCTTGGCTCTGTGGACCTTTCAGCAAACGGAATGAACATACCAAGTGATGCTTGCGCTAACGTTTGGCTTGCCGATTTAGAAAAGGTTGCACCACAAAAGTAAAGCATAGGTACACTACTATGAGAATGAGACTAAAAAAGCACCTCGAGGAGCGTATTGCCGACTGTGGTAATATGCTTGTCGCACGAGAAGGCGCATTGTTTTACACACTGACTGACCAAC
>JAFTNE010000083.1 GCA_017452035.1 Clostridia bacterium | reverse complement strand
CCGTTTTTGTTTAAATCATCTTCGTAGATTCCAAAGCCTTCAAAACTTCCAAAGCGTGTTAGCGAGTTGCTACCATCTGCATTTTTGCCTGCAACGTAAACGTAGTCGGCTGTTCCGTCATTCAAAAACAAGATGTCGTATCCTTTTGCTACCGGCATCATATTGGTAGAACCAGCAGTTTTGTCCGACTTTACGTATTTTAGTGCATCTCCATTGTCGCTCTTTTGCAAAACATAGATTCTGTCTTGTACAGTGCCAGATTCGTAGGTGTATTGTCCAACGCAAACGTCAATTACGTTTGCAATGTCGTAACTCTCTACAACAGTCAAGGTGTTGTTTGTAATGGTGTACTCGGCAAAGCTATCTGCAAAAATAACAAACAAGCGTTCGCCCGAGCTTGCTATGCCCACTGCTTGTTCGTCCAATAGATAGGTAAATTTGTGCGCGTTTGCTCCATTTGCAATATCAAAGCACAAAATCGCGCTTTGGTTGTCGGCAACGTTGTCGCTGATAAGTAGGTAGTCACCCACAAGCGCAATGCCCGTTGGCGCAATAAAGTGTACGTCATTTGCTACCTTTGTTTCTGCCAAAGCAACGTTTGGCGCGCAAAGTGTGGCAACAACAAGTACACATATAAAAATTAGCGTTAGTTTCTTCATAAGTGTTCCTCAAACATGTATGCGAGCTTGCTCGCTGGTTGATGTCAAAAGTCATCAGTATATAGTTAATTAGTATTATACCAAAAAAAGCGACAATTTTCAACACTTTATTACATATCAAGTAAAATTTTTTCCTAACATATTTTCTCTGTCGTGCGCTTGAACTGTATCAAAGATAAACGCATTTCGCAAAACAAACTTTTTCAAGGACAAAAATGCGACAAAATGATACACCTTTCGGCAGAAAATGTCAGCAAAAATTTGTCGAAAAATAGCGCAAATTAGCACATAGACAAACCTTTTTCAATCGCCCTTTTTATCATTAAAATTTAGTGTGAAATAACCTAAATGCTGACATACTGTTGTCAACTTTCCTGTGTTAAAATGCAGGTGTTTAGAACAAATGTTCGATAAATTTTCTAAAAAACTCAAGAAAAAATCAAACAAAAAACAAAGGAAAACAAACTATAAAAACCGTCCCAAATGGACAACGGAGGTGAACAAAATGAATCACGAATTAGTGATGCTACGTGGAGCATTGCGTATGAAACAATCAGCACACGAGTTCAACAAAACACTCAAAACGTTGGCTCTCAAATCCTATTCCACTGCCAACTGGCGAGATGGCACAATGGGGCAGGTGGAGGCAATTTGCCACTACACGGAAAAGCGCGACAAATGCCTTACATTTTACAATGGCGTAGCAGACGCCCTAAAACTTACCCCCAAGGGTTATAGGGCGCTCATTTGTGAGGTGTACTTGCACAACACCGACAAATCATCCATTTGCCAAAAGTACGGCGTATCCCTTTCCACATTGTACCGATATCTCAGCAAAGCTCGCAAGGCCTTCCGTAGCAGGTTGGAAGGCTTAGGGATGAGTGAAGACTGGCTCAACGACAACTATCAAGGCATGGCTTGGGTGGGTGAACAACTCAAAAGCAGTGGCAAAGGCCGACCCGTTGCCTTTTAATTGTGTAGTTTTGAGCAACTTCACTGCATGCACAATGCAGGTGGATGTTTGATAAACCATACCGCAAACATATTGTTAAACACTACTACATATTTAAAATAACAAATTATTTAGAGCACAAATATGCTTGGGTAAGGTCTACTACAACACTGTCTTTCGTGAGCCTTCTGCAACACTGACTTTGGTTGAACCTACGATAGTACTATATATCTCCATCAAAAACTTGTTTTTTGTTTTTGACGGGCAAAAATAGCGAAAAGGTTATTGCCAACGCCAAAAGTGATACAAACACCGTCAGTATTATTTCAGCTGTTGGGGTGATGACCTCTTGTGGTGTTTGGTCGACAACGTCATCTGCTGGTGGTGCAACAACGGGTACGTCTTGTGGAATATCTATTGGTATGTGGTGCAAAGGCACGTTGGGCGAGGTAACGTCCTCTGCCAAAATGTAACCGAAGTCTCCTGCAAAGTAAACGTAGTACCAAAGTTTGCCGTAGTTAGTAACTTTGCCATAGTAACATACCTTTTGCGTGTTGGTAGCAACCACAACAACCTCGGCCGAGGGCGTTGGCGCAAGGCGAACTACTGCCGAATCGGTATTTACT
>JAFTNE010000082.1 GCA_017452035.1 Clostridia bacterium | reverse complement strand
TCGCTAACCTCTACACTTTCATCAGCGCGTGTAATACGAACGCGAACAGTTTGGTGCAAAATGTCCACACTTTCCACCTTGCCTTTGCCGTCTGGTGTTTCAATTTCCGAATTAACCTTTGGCATAAATTTGAGTGTTTGAGCGTAGTAGTCGTCTTCGTACTTCAAGCAACACATAAGTCGTCCACACAAACCGGAAATTTTTGTTGGGTTAATGGAAAGACCTTGGTTTTTTGCCATTTTGATGGAAACGCGCGCAAACTCGTCCAAGTGAGAGTTACAGCAACAAACACGTCCACAAGGACCAAGTCCACCCTTCATTTTACATTCGTCACGAATACCAATTTGGCGCAGTTCAATGCGCATACGAAATTGTGATGCCATTTCCTTGACTAAATCTCTAAAGTCAACACGGTTGTCGGACGTGAAGTACACAATGATTTTTGAGCCGTCAAACATGATGTCAGCATCGACAATTTTCATATCCAATTTGTGCTTTGCAATGAGTTTTTGCGCATCAGCAATGTACTTGGTGCGTTTTTCCATCAAGCTTTTGTGTTGTTTTACGTCCTTTTCCGTTGCCTTGCGTACAATAGGTTTAAGCTCGCCCTTCAAAAGAGAGTTGTCAATCTCCTTGTTGGCAATGGCAATAATGCCGTATTCTTGACCTTGGGCAGTTTCTACAATTACCCCTTCGCCCACCTGAAAAACTAGGTCTTTGGGATCAAAGTAGTAAACCTTTCCCTTTGGTTTGTATTGAACTCCTACAATTACAGTCGACATTTATATCTTACCTCCAACATGCCACTAATTAGGTTGTCAACGACAACATTCAAGTTGCATCCGTCGTCTAAACTTTTTTTAGCAGAATTGATTTTTTCAATACAAACTCGGCTGGCTTGTATTGAGTAGTTTGCGCAAATTTTGTCAATTGTTGCTTTGAGGGCAGTTAGCTCAAACAACTCGGGCGCAATGCGATAATGCAAACTTTGTCCCAAAAGCACCGTCATAAATGCAAGACAATGGGCAACGTTTGCCGTGTTGTTGGTAATTCGAGACACGTATGGCAATGCCACCTTTGTGGAAAGCATGTTTTCTAAGGTATCAATTGCTGTGTTGTACGCTTCGAAAATACTGTTATCTGCAATGATTTTTTCTGCCATTTGCAGGCTACCATTTGCCATAACACTGGCAATTTGGCTGGTTTTTTGGTCGTAGCCACGGCGTTTTAGCTCGTTGGCAATAACCTTGCTATTTAGGCGTGTTTGTTTGAGTGTTTGGCAACGCGACCTTATTGTTGCAAGCAAACCGTCAGCATCCGTTACACCAATAAAGATGTAGGTATCTTCGGTGGGTTCTTCTATAGTTTTCAACAATTTGTTTTGCCACAAATCGCTACCAATGCCACTTGTGGAGCTGGTTGCATCAATCAAAAATACGCGAGCAATGGAGTTGTCTACTGGGCGCATGGAGCTTTCCTCCACCAAGTAGGCAATATCTTCCACTTTGAGGCGAGCACGGTTTTCCCTTGGTATGCAAATCACGTCTTGATGCACGTCATCGTACACCTTTTGGCAGGCATCGCAACCACACGCTGTGTGACTTGGGCAAAGTGCAACAACTGCGCATTGTTTCAAAAGGGATGGAATGTAGGCCTTGTCCCCCTCAACTATGTAGGCATGTACTGCGTGACCTTCGGCAAAAGCGCGCACAAGGTAACCACCAACGTTGTTGTCCAAAGTGATCATTTCAAAATACCTTTGTCAAATAGCACCTTGCGTAGTGCTTGTTGAGTTTGTTCGATTGTACCAGATGCATCAATAACTACAAATTTGTCTGGGTCTTTTTCTATCAAAGCGCGATAGCCATCGTAAACCTTTTGGTGGAAGGAGTAGTCAACTGCCTCCATACGGTCAGTTTGGTCAGCACCACCCTTGCGCTCGAAAGCCTTTTCGGGAGAGAGATCCAAAAAGATGGTAAACTCGGGCATGTACTCGCCAACGGCAAGCTCGTTTAGGTTGATGATGCGTTCCAAGCCGAGGCCACGGCCAAGACCTTGGTACACGTAGGAAGAGTGAACAAAACGGTCGCAAAATACCACCTTGCCCTGTTCGAGAGCTGGCTTTACGATATCTTTTAGGTGTTGAATACGGCTTGACGCGTACAAAAATGCTTCGCAAAGGTCGTCCATGCCTTCGTTTTTGGCATCAAGGATGATTTTGCGAATTTGCTCGGCAATATCCGAGCCACCTGGTTCGCGAGTGAACACAATATGGTCGTAGCCGTTTTGTTGGCAAAACTCACGCAATAGTTTTGTTTGGTAGGTCTTGCCTACGCCGTCGCAACCTTCGATAGTAATAAAGTTTTTCATGTTGACACTTCCTTTTGTAGTGATTTACGTACTGCATCTGCAAAGTAGCCAAGCGTAGCATTTTGCTATACCTGTGCAACGCTATTGGCAGTTTGCAATAGTTGCCTATTATATTACACTTAATATTACCATATATTTCGATAATTTTCAAGCCTTTGGCAAAAGTTGTGTAAAACATAATATATTGACAAAGGCATATCAAAAAAGTATAATTAAGTCAAATTGTCCCCAAATTTTGTTGATACTGCGCGTTTAACAACCTACTTGCAACCCTTTTACAGCAAAAGTAACTTGTTGTTGATGCGCCGAACTATCTAATATTGCCACTTGTGCATTTGCAACATTTTGATACAATACATAGTCAAATTTAACAACATATAAAACGTTTACAAAGGAATACGCAATGACAAAAATGGAAACAACTAATACCAAAGGATTTTTTGAAAAGGTGTACGAGGTGGTAAGTCGCATACCCGTTGGCAAGGTGGCAACCTACGGACAAGTTGCACGACTTTGTGGCAACAAAAGAATGTCGCGCCAAGTTGGCTGGGCATTGCACGTAAACCCACAGCCATTTGTTATTCCATGTCATCGCGTGGTGGATAGGTTTGGACATCTTGCAGGCGCATTTGCCTTTGGTGGAGCAACCGTACAACGGGATTTGCTACTTGGCGAAGGTGTAACTTTTGTGGACGAAAACACAGTGGATATACACAAGCACCTTTGGGAGGAATGATTGTTAGACAAAAAGACAAATGCTGTTTTGCAACTACTTAGCGAACATGCTGGTGACGGCTACAACGTGCTGGAAAAAAGTGTATTATTGCAACACGTGCCTGCAAAATTTGCATTAGACATGCACGATTTTTGCTCGATTATTAGCTTTTTGAAGGAGCAAAAATACATTGACGTAAAGTACCACGACAAGGACACCATTTGTTTGAGCGTGACAGCCAAAACGCGAAACCATTTGGAGGGCTGGAAAGAATCAACGGGCGCAAAACTTGGCAACAAACAGTTTGGCAGTCTACTTGTGTGCGTAGGCGCATGCGCTTTTGTAGGCGCATTTATTGCAATGCTACTTTGGCAGTTGATATTTTAGAAAGATATGTTGAGTAAAAACGAAGTATCGGTGATGAAAACCATCTTTGATTTGTGCAAGAAAAACAACGGCACTTGTATTGTTGCAAACAAATTTGTACTGCAAAGCGTGCCGGAAAAGTTCAATTTGGATGATGTAAAACTGGACGTGATACTAAAACAGTTGGAATATGACGGATACTTTGAGTGCACCAAATCAAACAAAAATGGTACTACTGTCAACGTAATCAACCTCAAACAAAAGGGCAAGGCATTTGAACGCGAGCTTGTGCAACGTAGACGCGAACTGCTTAACACTGCCATTTGGCGCGTGGTGTTTGCTGCCATTGGTGCAGTTGTGGCGTTGATAATCCAAAGAGTATTTTGAAAACGAAATAAAACAGCCAGTTTGAATAAAAATGCAAACAGAAAAAGCATAGGACAACTCCTATGCTTTTAACTTTATTGTTTTTGCACATATCAGCATATGTACATATGATTTGTTTTGCAAAACTGTGTTACTTTGCTGTGCTTGTATCAATACAAAACACATCAAAAAAAGCGCACGTATGGCAAATTTTACCACTTGTTGAATACCTTTTCAGCAAAGCCAACTTGACCGTCAAGCGTGATAACACTGCCGTCATCAAGCACCAAATCGCCATAGAAACGTCCAAATACTTGGTGTTGGTTGGATGCCAAAATAACCACTGACATCATGTCAGCACGATCCAAAATTGGCTCAAACGTGAGGTTCATTTTGCCATCGTTGGAAACAATCTTCCATGGGGACATAAAGTCGTCCTTGCCCTTTTCGTCAACGGGGATATCAAATGTAAGACGATCTACCTTGTGGCAAATACCATCTACAAAAATCATATTTTCGCTTGCTGCATCGGTATTACCAAAGCCATATCCAATGTTAAAACCTACCTTCCGGCCATTGACTGTCGTGTTCAAACTGCCCCAGTACCAAGTGTTTTTGTACGTCCAAACGCCACGACCCCAGTCCAAAACGGCAAGACCGTCAAAGGTGTTTTGCTCGCCACCAATAGAATAGGTACATTTTGCCGTCATGCAGTTGATTTTTTGGTTGTAATAGAAGTGTTTGGGCTTGTCAAATGGAGTGGCAATAACCATGGAGTCGCGTGGCTCATCTGTTAGTTCGGCACACACTTCAAACAATTGCTTTTTAGGACCCCACTTGTTGAAAGTGCATTTAAGAACACGCTTGCCATCCTCAAAGCAAAAACTCATTTGTACACGTTTGCTGTTGTAAACAACGTCACCTTCGGCAGAAGTGGAAGGCAATTTGAGTTTACCAAAGGTAAAAAATTGCATTTCCGACTCGGTAACAAAGGACTTGTTTGTAAAATCAAGGTAACTTGCAGAGACAAGTGACATGTAAGAGTTGTCGGCAATGGTAAGCGCCACGCCACGTTCGTTGTTGCCAATGTAGTAGTAATCCCACTCCTTGATGCGCCAACCACTTGCCTTGATGTCCTTGCGATTGTACTCTTTGATAAGACTTGTTGCATAGCCTGCTTGACAAAGGTCGCCCTTTTCGTTCAAAAGTTTGCCAGCAGTCAAAATTGTTTGTTCGCTCATATTGCCCCCTTTGTACACTGGGATACGTGTTTGCACAAAATGCATACTCCCAATATCTACGTATAATTATACATCTTGCGCAGTCAAATGTAAATACCCAATTTTGAGTTGAAAAAGCATACAAAAAAGCCCTTGGAAAAACCCAAGGGCTTTTGAATTTGTTTAGTTATTATACGTTTGTGCAAGTTGCACTACTCGCAAATTTCCAACTATCTTGGGAATTTGATTGCAGCTTGAGCAGCAGCAAGACGAGCGATAGGCACACGGTATGGTGAGCAGGAAACGTATGTGAGACCAACTTTGTGGCAGAATTCGATTGTGCTTGGGTCACCACCATGTTCACCACAGATACCAAGTTTGATATCAGGACGTGTGGAACGACCAAGTTCACAAGCCATCTTAACAAGTTTGCCAACACCCTTTTGGTCCAAACGAGCAAATGGATCGCTTTCGTAAATCTGTGTGGAGTAGTAGCTTGGCAAGAACTTGCTTGCGTCGTCACGTGAGAAACCGAAAGTCATTTGTGTAAGGTCGTTTGTACCAAAGCTGAAGAATTCTGCTTCTTGAGCGATTTCGTCAGCTGTCAATGCAGCACGTGGGATTTCGATCATTGTACCTACTTTGAAGTGCATGTCGGAACCAGCTTGAGCAATAACTTCGTTAGCTGTCTTAACAACAACGCTCTTTACGTATTGCAATTCTTTGATTTCGCCAACAAGTGGGATCATGATTTCGGGAACAATGTTCCAGTCAGCATGACGAGCTTGTACAGCCAAAGCAGCCTTGATAACAGCCTTTGTTTGCATTACTGCAATTTCGGGGTATGTTACTGCGAGACGGCAACCACGGTGACCCATCATTGGGTTGAATTCGTGGAGAGAATCGCAAATTTGCTTGATTTCAGCAACGGATTTGCCTGTTGTGTTAGCAAGAAGTTCAAGGTCTTTTTGTTCAGTTGGAACAAACTCGTGGAGAGGTGGATCCAAGAAACGAATTGTAACTGGTTTACCTTCCAAAGCTTCCATCAAACCTTCGAAGTCGCCTTGTTGAAGTGGTTCGATCTTAGCAAGAGCTGCTTCACGTTCTGCAACAGTTTCTGCGCAGATCATTTCACGAATCTTGTCGATACGACCTTCGCCAAAGAACATGTGTTCTGTACGGCAAAGACCAATACCTTGTGCACCAAGTTCTGCAGCGCGTTGAGCGTCAGCAGGTGTATCAGCGTTTGTGCGTACGCCAAGTTGCTTGTACTTGTCAGCAAGTTGCATGATACGTCCAAAGTAACCACTGGATGGGTCAGCTGGAACTGTCTTGATAGCGATATCGTAAATTTTACCTGTGGAACCGTCCAAGGAGAGTTCGTCACCTTCGTGAAATACTTTGCCACCAAGTGTAAAGCACTTGTTAGCTTCGTCCATCTTGATGTCGCCACAACCGGATACACAGCAAGTACCCATACCACGTGCAACTACTGCGGCGTGAGATGTTTGACCACCACGAACTGTCAAGATACCTTGAGAGTACTTCATACCTTCGATATCTTCTGGAGATGTTTCAAGACGAACAAGAATTACGTTTTTCTTTTGCTTACCAAGAGTAACTGCATCTTCTGGTGTAAATACGATTGTACCAGCAGCAGCTCCTGGGCTTGCAGCAATACCCTTACCAACAACATTGTTTTTGTCAGCAGATTTAAGAGCGTTAGCGTCAAATGTTGGGTGAAGAAGCATATCCAAAGATTTAGCATCAATTTGGAGAAGAGCTTCTTGCTCGGTAATCATACCTTCGTCAATAAGGTCGCAAGCAATTTTGATAGCAGCAGCAGCTGTACGCTTACCGTTACGTGTTTGAAGCATGTAGAGCTTGCCCTTTTCGATTGTGAATTCCATATCTTGCATATCACGGTAGTGATTTTCCAAGATGTTGCAAACGTCAAGGAATTGTGTGTAAACGTCTGGCAAAATTTCAGCCATTTGAGAGATAGGCATTGGTGTACGAACACCAGCAACTACGTCTTCGCCTTGAGCGTTCATCAAAAATTCGCCCATCAAGCCCTTTTCGCCTGTTGCAGGGTTACGTGTAAATGCTACACCTGTACCACAATCGTCACCCATGTTACCAAATGCCATTGCTTGTACGTTTACAGCTGTACCCCAAGAGTATGGGATGTCGTGATCCATACGGTAGATGTTTGCACGTGGGTTATCCCAAGAACGGAATACTGCTTCAATTGCAGCAAAGAGTTGAACTTTTGGGTCGGATGGAAAATCGGTACCCAACTTTCCTTTGTATTCTGCCTTGAATTGGTTAGCAAGTTCCTTGAGGTCGTCTGCTGTCAATTCAACGTCGGATGTAACACCCTTTTCTTGCTTCATCTTGTCGATGAGTTCTTCAAAATATTTTTTACCAACTTCCATAACAACGTCGGAGAACATTTGGATAAATCTGCGATAGCAGTCCCATGCCCAACGTGGGTTGCCGGATTTAGCAGAAAGAACTTCTACTACTTCTTCGTTGAGACCAAGGTTCAAAATTGTGTCCATCATACCTGGCATGGATGCACGAGCGCCGGAACGAACGGATACAAGGAGAGGATTTTCCTTATCGCCGAACTTTTTGCCGGTGATTTCTTCCATTCTTTCGATAG
>JAFTNE010000081.1 GCA_017452035.1 Clostridia bacterium | reverse complement strand
TATTGGAAGAACTTCCCGACAAGGTTATGCCTCCAGTGTTTAGATTGCTCAACAAAGAGCTTGCAGCAGAAGTTTTTGTTGAAATGAGTACCGACAGCCAAGAACAATTGTTGGGGGTTTTTAGTGATGCCGAACTCAAAGCAGTGTTTGAAGAGATGTTTTTGGACGACACTGTTGACGTTATTGAAGAAATGCCTGCCAGCGTTGTAAAACGTATCATCAACCAAGCCGACCCCGAAACTCGCAAGCAAATCAACCAAATTTTGCAGTATCCAAAGGACAGTGCCGGCACAATCATGACGGTGGAATACGTCAGCTTGAAGGCGCACTGGACTGTGCAAGAGTGTTTTGCACAAATTAGAAAAATTGCCGTTGACAAGGAAAGTATCTACACTTGCTACGTTACTGACGAAAAACGCAAACTGCTTGGTGTTGTAACAGTAAAAGACCTTTTGCTCAATGCCTACGAAACGGTTGTTGGCGACATCATGGAAGAAGATGTTATCTTTTGCACTACCACTGACGATAAAGAGCAAGTGGCTCTTACAATGCAAAAGTACGACTTGTACGCACTACCCGTTGTTGATGGCGAAAATCGTGTGGTGGGTATCATCACCATTGACGACGTTTTGGACGTAATCGAAGAGGAAACCACCGAAGATATCGCAAAGATGACGGCTGTTACACCAACAAACGAGGCCTATCTTGACCAAAGTGTTTGGGACATTTGGAAAAGTCGTGTACCTTGGCTGTTGATACTGATGATTTCGGCTACCTTTACGGGAATTGTAATCAACGCCTACGAAAGCAGACTCAGCGCACTGCTGTTTGCCTGCGTACCTATGCTGATGGGTACTGGTGGTAACGCTGGTAGTCAATCGTCCGTTACTATCATCCGTGGTTTGGCAGTAAACGACATTGAACCACGTGATGCACTGCGCGTTGTGTGGAAGGAACTGAGGGTATCGATACTACTTGCACTGTGCCTTGGCGTTGCTTGTTTTGGCAAGTTGATGCTTATTGACGGACTGTTGCTTGGTTACCCATACACATGGGACGTGTGCTTTGTTGTTGCACTAGCACTGTTTGCCACAATTGTGTTGGCAAAGCTTGTTGGTTGCTTGATGCCCATACTTGCAAAGGTGCTAAAACTTGACCCCGCAGTTGTGGCAAGCCCATTTATTACCACCATAGTGGACGTACTTTCCCTTGTAATCTACTGCCAAATTGCAACAAACGTGTTGCCAGCAATTTAGCTAACATCAAAAATAAAGGACTAACGAACGATTCGTTAGTCTTTTTTTGTTGCAAATTTATTGATATATGCAGTATTTATTTGTCCAAGTTTATCCAATACCTTTGTTGCACTTTGCCGTTATCGTCAACAAATTCGTTTTGCAATACACCACCATTTTTGATGATGGTTTTTGCAGATGCAACGTTATCTTTGTCGCACACCATCAGAACCTTACTAATGCCCAGTTTTTTGCACTCGTCAAGTGCAAGGCGTACCATTTCGGTGCCATATCCTTTGTTGCGCTCTGTTGGGCGTATTCCATCGCCAATATGGCCAGCATACTGCAAAAGATAGTCGTTGAGGTAATGCCGAATATTTACTGCGCCCAAAAGTTTGTTGTTTTGCTCATCCCACAAAAAGAAGGTGGATGATGGAACGTGCGTTTCCGTTGGGTGTAGGTAGTCCAAATTTGCCAAGTAGTGGTCAAAATTGTGGTAATCATTTTTGAAAATTGCCCAAGGGGAACGATTTGTGTTGTTTAGTTGCTGGTCAAGCTCCCACTCGTCAATCATTTCGGCAAGTTGGTTATAATGTTGTTTTGTCAGTTTGATTAGTCTTAGTTGCATATCTACTACTTTAGTACTTGTTTGATAATCCAGCATTGCATGCCTTTGGGTAGTATGTTAAGCATTACAAGCAATGGGTTGCGATTGATGGCATAGGCAAAGCGTGGATTGCGCCTATTCAAAATGGAAAATGCCTTTCTGGCCACCTTTGTTGGTGGTATACTGCGCGACTCGACACTATCTACAATTTTTTTGAAACGGTCGGCATTGCAGGTGTAAAGTTGGGTATTTTGGCAAAATTTATCTAACGCTGTTGTGGATGCGCCAAGCATATCGGTGGTAACTGCTCCTGCGCGAAGTACACTAACTTTGATGCCCAGTAGTTGCAACTCCATGCGCAGTGAATAGGCGTATTTGTCCAATGCTGCTTTTGTTACGGCATAAATGCCAGTAAAGGGCAAAGGGTCGAGGGATGCGAGTTCGCTTGTGGTGATGATAATGCGAGAGTTTTGCCCCAAAAGTGGCAAAAAGTGCTTGTTTACAAGATACACGCCACCAAGGTTTATTTGGAAAATCTTTTCAAACTGTTGGCTGTCCATTTCCACCAACGAATCTAACATGTACACCCCTGCAAAGTGAATGATAGCTTTAAGCTCATAGGTGTGTTGCTTGACAACGTCAAGCGCATTTTGTACGCTTTGTTCGTCCGTTAGGTCGGCTTGAATGGGGATGATATCATCAGTGCCTTGGCCAATGGTTTTGTCCAATGCGAAAACGCGATATCCCTTTTGTTGGAGCAGTTGGCAGGTGGCAAAACCCATGCCACCAAAGGCACCTGTTACTACAATTGATTGTTTCATTTGTTGTTCCTTTGTTTGGTTGAGATTAGTTATAATTGTGGTTGGATAACACCTTGCACAATAATGTTGAAGTGTATGTATTTATGTAGTATCGTATATTGATCTATGATGTTGTTTGCGTAGTGCTACACGCAAAAATATCACACAATTATGGCTTGTTTTTGATAGTTATAAATCACCACATTGCTTAAGCCTTTTAGGTTTACATTTAAATAGAGTGCGTTGTACAATAGAAAACTAATTGGCACAAAAGCCGTATAAGCGAATATTTGAGCCTTTGAGTTGCTTTTGGAAAAGTTTTAGTGGGTTCAAAAAGGCCCGTGACATATGCTCGGCAGAGGTTACCACAACAATTGACTTTGCGCCCATATCTTTTGCCATTGGCACACTAAAAATTGCGTTTTGCTGTGTGGTCATGGAGTTGTCTTCTTCCACAATGACATCCATTGGAATACCTTGTGAAACAAGATAGTTACGCATAAAACTGGCTTCGGTAATACCTGCCTTTTTGTTGGCAAGTCCACCAGATACAATGATTTTGTCTGGATGCATTTGGTTGTACATTTCCATGGTAAGCTCCATACGTTTGAGCATAAGTTGGGATGGACTACCATCGTCATTCATTCGGTTACCTAACACTACTGCAACTAACATTGTCTTTGTCTCCCTGGGTATTTTGTATATTTTAACACACAAATAGCATGGTTGCAATAATTTTATAAAATAACAGCAACATAAATGAACATAATTTTGATATTTTTCTTTTTGTTTTGACTATTGACATTGGTAAATCAAAAGGCTATAATACTTGTCGTAAAACATGGTTGAGCATTGATAACCACATTGGGTAACTGGTTTGCGTGGCCAAGGAGTTTTACAAAAACATTTAGAGGGGTAAACTTAATATGACAGGATCTGTAAAATGGTTCAACGCAAGCAAAGGCTATGGCTTTTTGACCAGTGACGAGGGTGGCGAGGACATTTTCGTACACTTTTCCGAAATTAATGTTGAAGGTTTCAAAACATTGAAGGACGGAACAAAGGTTACTTTTGAAGTAGTTCGTGAAGAGAAAAACGGCAAGTTGCGCGCAACAAACGTAACACCAGTTCAATAATCTACAAGTCAAAAGCAATGGGCAGACAAAATTGTCTGCCCCTTTTTTATTGACAAAATATTACAATTGACTGTGTTGCTACACTTGGTACACGTCAAATGATTTGTAGCCACGTCTATTTATTGGATTCATTGCATGCTTGCAAAACTTGTATCAATCTGCTGTATTCGTTGCGCGTCACTAGTTGCAAGTAACCATATTTAATTTAAACAGCAAACCTCCTAAAATCAAGCAAAAACACTGCTACGCTTGACAAATACTACTCCACCACCACGCGTTTTACAACGATATAGGTGTAGTTTGCTCCTGTATTGGAAAGACCAATGCAAAAGGTGTTTGCTGTAACTTTTTGTGGCATGTTGTACTGCGTGATTACATCAAACCCTTTGGCAATTTGCTCGGGTGTGCCATCCAAAAACAGCGTAGAGTGGTACTTAAAATCGGTATCGTACTCGTGCAAAGGTACGTTGTAGTTCTTTAACAAATAGTTGTTGAGATGTGTGGAAATGTTCTGCAACTCAACACAGGGTTTGTACAGTAACCAAGAAATGTTTGGGTGTAGTTCGGGCTTGTCCACAAAGATATCAAATGGGTGCAAGGTTGCAAAGTAGTTGCAAAGCTCCTCCATTAGTTGTGGAACAAGGTCATCAGCCAGCTCAAAGGAGATTTTCAAGGATACGTGCATGGGAAAATTGGGGTTATCCACAGGCATCCCCAGTTGTTTGCGAGCGTTGTCGCGCACTGTTTTAAGTTGATGTAGTTGACTGTCCAAATCGATACCTAACCAAACGTACATACTTTTGCTCCCTTTGCGCAAAGTATACCATAGTTGTGGATTGATGTCCAGTGGTAAATTGG
>JAFTNE010000080.1 GCA_017452035.1 Clostridia bacterium | reverse complement strand
TTTCGATACCGATACGTTCGCAAATACCCTTTGCAAGAACGCTTTCATCCTTCATATCTATAAGTTGGTACTTCAAAGAAGAACTACCAGAGTTGATAACCAAAATTTTGCTCATATTTATCTCCTAAAATTGTGTTTGAAGTGCTGTAATTGCTACGCAAGCAACGATATCTTCTGTTTTGCAACCACGAGAAAGGTCGTTCATTGGTTTTGCAAAGCCTTGACAAATTGGGCCAACAGCCATAAAGCCACCAAGACGTTCTGCAATTTTGTAACCGATGTTGCCAGATTGCAAATCAGGGAATACAAATACGTTAGCGTGACCAGCAACAGGGCTACCCTTTGCCTTCATTTCGCCAACGGATGGAACGATTGCAGCGTCAAATTGCAATTCACCGTCAATTTTAAGGTCAGGTGCAAGTTCTTGCGCGATACGTGTAGCCTCTGCAACCATGCTAACGTTGTCGTGCTTTGCACTACCCTTTGATGAGAAGGAAAGCATTGCAACTTTTGGCTCGATACCAGCAATTGCTTTGGCAGATTTTGCACTGGAAATTGCAAGGTCAGCAAGACCTTCGGATGTGTATGTTGGATTCAAACCACAGTCAGCAAAAACAACAAGACCATCTGGGCAGTATTGGTTGCCTTGTGGTGGGCAAAGCATCAAGTTGAAACTTGTTACAGCCTTTGCGCCAGGTGCTGTTTTGATAATTTGAAGACCAGGTCTAAGAGTATTTGCAGTAGAGTGGCACGCGCCGGAAACAAGACCGTCAACTTCTCCCATTTTGAGCATCATAGCACCAAAGTATGTGCCATCCTTCAAAAGAGCTGCTGCTTGTTCTTCTGTCATACCCTTGGATTTACGTAGTTCGCAAAGTTTAGCAATGTACTCGGGCAAACGCTCACTTGTAAGGTTGTTTACAATGGTAACACCAGTAAGGTCGATTGTTGGGTTTGCTGCTTTGATGGCATCTGGATCGCCAATCAAAACGATTTTTGCAATACCTTCGCGAGTTGCATCTTGAGCTGCTTTAACTACACGACTGTCTTCGCCTTCGCAAAGAACGATAGTTTTTTGCAATTGTGCTGCTTTTTGTTTGATTTGTTCTAAAATGTTCATAACTTTTCTCCTTGAAGAAATGCTTAATTTTGTAAAACTACTTTATTTATCGCAAAATTTGTTGTATAATTATCAAATGATAACGTCAAAACAACATTTTGCAAGGGTATTTGTGCACCAATAAAATTGTTAAGCAAATGCCCACTAATGATTATATCACAAGTAATAATTATTGTAAACAAAAAAGTTGCAAATCGAAGGAAACAAAGTTATGAAAATAGCTGCAATTATTTGCGAATTTAACCCAATACATACCGGTCACAAACGACTTATCAACTACGCAAAGACTGTTGCCGACAAAGTGGTATGCATAATGAGTGGAAATTTTGTTCAGCGTGGCATGCCAGCTTGTGCAGACAAATACGACAGAGCTCGGCATGCGATACTTTGTGGCGCAGATATGGTTGTGGAATTACCAACGGTATACGCAACTGCGCCTGCTACCGACTTTGCCTATGGTGGAGTTAAGATTGCAAATCAACTTGGAGCAGATTACCTAGTGTTTGGTAGCGAGTGTGGCGATATTGCCGAACTGCACAAAATAGCAACGCTGATGGATGATGAGCAAATAAACCTCTCCATTGCATCAAACGTTGCGCAAGGATATAGCTACCCCAAAGCCGTAAGCCTATCAGTAAATAGCCCTATTTTGCAGTCGCCCAACAAC
>JAFTNE010000079.1 GCA_017452035.1 Clostridia bacterium | reverse complement strand
CGCAAGCACGTCCCCCGTCTTGCGAGTGCGAAACACTGCCGTAGGTGGAATTTTTTCCAAATCGAAGTGCAATGCGTTTTGTTGAGGGGTGGAGGTTACTTGCACACTGCCAATGGGCGTTTCCGTTACTCCAACGGCAAAGGGAATTTGCCAGTTTGAGAAGTTTGGTTGTTGTGCTTTGCAAATAGTAACGTGGGTGTAGTCGTTGATGGCAAGGTAGTCAAAGGGTAAATGCGTTTGCATGCCACCCTGGTTTTTGCTTGCCACTTGGCAAATTGCTTGGTAGTGCTTGCTTTCGATGTCGTGGTGTACGTCCAACTTCTCAAACACCTTTTTCAAAATGCGATACACAATGGGCTGTGGCTTTTTGAATAGTTCCAACGGAATTTTTGCCTCGCCTTTTCCAAACTGAACACTGCTTGTGTCGGCAATGCTGTTCAAAAACTGCTCGTCACAAGCAACGTTTTGTGCAAAACGCGCAATGTTTTGTTCCACAGTGGGGCAAACGTCCTTCAACATGGGCAAAACGTTGTTACGGATGTAGTTACGCAGATACTTGTCGTCAGCATTTGTTTGGTCTACAACAAATGGAAGGTTGTTGTCTTTGGCGTATTGGTCAATTTGCTCCTTTGTTACAAAAAGCAACGGCCTAAAATACCTTCCGTTGTACTGTTTGATGCCTTGTGCTCCACCTAGGCCACTTCCACGAATGATGTGCATTAGTACCGTTTCTGCTTGGTCGCGTTGGTGATGTGCTGTGCAAACGTAGTCGCAATCGAGATTGTCAAAAACTTGGTAACGCAAGATGCGCGCAGACGTTTCCAACGAAAGTTTGTTTTGCTCAGCATGTGCTGGCACGTCCACGTCAAAAACAAGGCACTCAACGTTTAGTGTTTTGCAGTAGTCTTGCACAAATTGGCAGTCGCTTGCACCTTCTTTGCGAATGTTGTGGTTGATTGTTACAACGTAAAAATTTGGGCGTGGCAAATGGTGGGCAAATGCGTGTAGCATCACCATGGAGTCCACCCCACCAGATACGGCCAAGGCGTATTTTTTTGTCACGTCAATTTTTAGCATTTTGGGAGAATCCCTTTCGTGGTATTTTTTGTATATTTGTTACTGGTGGGTAGTACCAACTTAGTTAATTTTTTTCAAACTATAGGTTGTTTTTACTATGTCTTGGTTGTTTGGAGTGTCGTATGTTTCTACAATCTCGTTTTTGCCAACAACTGTGCCATCAACCAAAAGCACGCACAGGTTACTTGTAACCCTTTTGCCTATTGTAGTTGGCCAATTATCTGCGCTGTCGTGTTTTAGTGCAACACCAGCAAAGTGGTTGTTTTCCACTACAATGGCAAATTCGATAGGGCAGTTATCAACGTCTTGTAGTGGGTAGTAGTAAACGTCAAAACTACTTCCACTGCGGTCGTCATCCAACCTTTCCCAAGCAACACGACATACCTTTACTAGTTGGTATTTGCTCGCTTCTTGCAAAATGATTTCAGCTGACAAATGGGCTGTTTTTGCAAGGGATATTTTGTTGTTAGTCTTTTGGTAAAACATCATAGTGGGTTTCCTGCAATTTATTTTTTACGATACGTCCAAGGGAAATTGCCATTATCTTATATTTTTGTTTTTCAAAACTTTGTACAGCTGTACAAACTTTTCCACGGAAAGTTCTTCGCCACGGCAGTTGGATGTAAGATCGCACTCGGCAAGAATTGTTTCCGCTGTTTGTCTGTCCAGTTTGAAGCCAACCATCAAGTTGTTTACAAGCGTCTTTCTGCGCATGGCAAAGGATATTTTTACTACCTTACGGAAAAAGTCATGGTCGGCAATATCAAACTTGTCCTTGCGCAAATCAATGCGCACCACAGCTGAATCTACGTTGGGTACTGGATAAAACAGTTCGCGTGGCAAAATGCGCGTGATAGTCACGTCAGCCACAGCTTGCACCGTTACTGTAATTGCGCCGTAGTCTTTGGTGGCAGGTTTGGATGCCAGTCGTTCGGCAACTTCCTTTTGAATGGTAAGTGTGATGGAGGTAACGTTTTTACCTTCTTCCACAAAGCGCATCAACAATGGTGTTGTGATGTAGTAGGGGATGTTTGCAACAAGGCGATAACTTCCACCACAAAGGGCCTCTATGTCCGTCATTTTGTACTTCATCACGTCCCCCATAACAACTTTAACGTTGTTGCAATCGGCAAGGGTGGTTGCAAGCACCTTTTCCAAGTTTCGGTCCACCTCAAAGGTAACAACCTTGTCGGCAGATTTAGACAACGCCTTTGTCAACGTTCCTGCGCCAGCGCCAATTTCTAAAACTGTGCCACCATCAACACCTGCATCAATGGCAATGTTGGCAAGCAAGGTGTCGTCAGTGAGAAAGTTTTGTCCAAACTGCTTGTTGAAACGGAAATTATTTTGTTGTAGGATGTGTTTTATTTCCATATCATTTCTCAAAAATGTAAATAATGCAGTCATTATACAACAAAATGCAAAATATGTAAATTGTTTTTGCACAAGGCGCAAAAACACCTCATAAAATGGTTTTTTACAGCAAATTGCAAAACAAAATAGTCAAAAATACCTTTGACGATACCCACAAAAACACTTGCTTTTTTTGACAATCTACTATATAATGATACTGCTCGTAGTTTCGAGCACCTTGCAACAAACACCATTTGTTGCCACAATAGACCATAAGGAGGTAAAAAATTATGAACAATTACGAATTGTTGTACATTATCAGCAACGAATTGTCCGACGAAGCTAAAGAGGCAGTAATCGCAAAGTTTTCGGCAATCATTACAGATAACGGTGGTACAGTTGAT
>JAFTNE010000078.1 GCA_017452035.1 Clostridia bacterium | reverse complement strand
GCTGGATTTGGACGGCTCTACCGGTCTTGTGGACTGGGGACGTGGCATTTGGCCATACAGTCACGAGTGGTTTTGGGGCAATATGTCCACAAACATAGATGGCGTACCATTTGGGTTTAATATCGGTTGGGGCTTTGGCGACCTAAGTAATGCTACGGAAAACATGTACTTTGTTAACAAAAAGGCATACAAGGTAGGACACCTAAACGTAGATCGAGACGTAAACAACTACATGGCACCATGGCATTTGTGGGATGACGAAGGCACATTTGAACTGCACTTTACACCCATTTTTGACAACTACACCTTTAACAAGGTGTTTGTAGTGGATACCCACTGCGACCAAGTGTATGGAAACTTTGATGGTTGGGTAAAAACGGAAGATGGCAAGTTGGAGTTCAAAAACCAACTGGCATTTATCGAACACGCTGTAAACAAGTGGTAAGTAGACAAATGCTCTAACCAAACGATAAACCCTTCCCATTACGGGATGGGCAACCCCTCCCCTACAACAACTAACACAACGTAGAAAAACAGGATAACGACTACGATATGGTGTATGTTGTGGATGGGTACAAGTTGCTTACAAACAAAATCAAAAGACTTTCAACTGCGGTTGGAAGTCTTTTTTTTGTGTCACGGCTAAGTGAAGATTGCTGTAACCTGGCTAAACAAAAACTATTGCTGGTTGTTAGTAAAGTTGTGTTTGTTTTTTTTATTGATAGCGTTAAAATTAGGTAACCTATTTCAAGCTATTGCAATGCACTTTACCAGCAATTTTGGGTATAGTACAAGTCTTTTTTGCTATGCATTTGTTAATACTCAAACTTGCCCTATATTATTATAAATAAAAAATATAAATAATGTCGTCATTTTTGTTGCCGTTGGGGGTTGACTTTATTGGCGAAAGTGTTTATAATATTTTTTGTATGTGGTGTAAGTTGGCATTTGATGTTTTTGAGATGCACTTTACACACAAAACAAACATTACAATTTTTTTATTGGAGGAAAAACAATAATGGCAAAGAGAACTATTGACGGTAATACCGCTGCCTCACACGTTGCGTATGCTTTTAGTGACGTAGCTGCTATTTACCCTATTACTCCGTCCTCTCCTATGGCAGAAGTTGCTGACGAATGGTCCGCCCAAGGTAGAACCAATTTGTTCGGACAACCTATCAAAATTGCAGAAATGCAATCAGAAGCTGGCGCAGCTGGTGCTGTACACGGCTCTCTTGTAGCAGGCGCATTGACAAGCACATTTACAGCAAGTCAAGGTTTGCTCTTGATGATCCCCAACATGTACAAAATCAGTGGTGAATTGCTCCCATGCGTATTCCACGTTTCTGCTAGTGCTTTGGCTGCACACGCTCTTAACATCTTTGGTGATCACTCTGACGTTATGGCATGTCGTCAAACAGGTTTTGCAATGATGGCATCCAACTCCGTACAAGAAGCTATGGACTTGGCGCTTGTTGCTCACCTTTCCACATTGGAAGCAAGAGTTCCATTCCTTCACTTCTTTGATGGTTTCCGTACAAGTCACGAAGTAAGCAAGATTGAAGAAATCTCTTACGACGATATGGCAAAACTGTTGGATATGAAGTACGTTGATGCTTTCCGTGCTGGCGCATTGAACCCCGAACATCCACAACAACAAGGTACAGCTCAAAACGCAGATATCTACTTCCAAAACAGAGAAGCTGCAAACAAATACTACCTTGCAACACCTGCTATCGTAGAAAAATACATGAAACAAGTTGGCGAACTCACAGGTCGTCACTACAACTTGTTTGACTACGTTGGTGCTCCCGATGCTGAAAAAGTTATCGTACTTATGGGCTCTGGTGCTGACGCAGTTGAAGAAACAGTTAACTACCTTGTAGCTAAAGGCGAAAAGGTTGGTGTACTCAAAGTTCGTTTGTACCGTCCATTTAGCGCTACACACTTTGTTGCTGCATTGCCCGAAACTGTTACAAAAGTTGCTGTTCTTGACAGAACTAAGGAACCAGGTTCTCTTGGTGAACCACTTTACTTGGACGTTGTTGCTGCTCTTGCTGAACTTGGCAGAAAGATGGACGTTGTTGTTGGTGGTAGATACGGTCTTGGTAGTAAGGAATTTACTCCATCTATGATTTTGGCTGTATACAAAAACCTTGATGGCGAAAAGAAGAACCACTTTACTGTTGGTATCACAGATGACGTTACAAACACAAGCTTGGTAGTTGACGAAATGATTGACGTTGCTCCAGCTGGAACAACACGTTGTAAGTTCTACGGTCTTGGCTCTGACGGTACTGTTGGTGCAAACAAAAACTCCATCAAAATTATCGGTGACCACACAGATTTGTATGCTCAAGGTTACTTTGAGTACGACTCCAAGAAGTCCGGTGGTTTGACAGTTTCTCACCTTCGTTTTGGTAAGAACCCAATCAAATCTAGCTACCTCATTGACCAAGCTGAATTCATCGCTTGCCACAACCAAAGTTATGTTACTCGTTACGACATTTTGGCTGACGCAAAAGACGGTGGTACATTCCTTTTGAACTGCATTTGGTCTGACGAAGAACTTGAAAGAGAACTTCCTGCACACATGAAGAACCAAATTGCTAACAAGCACTTGAAGTTCTACACTATTGACGGTCTTCACATTGCATTGAAGGCTGGTTCTGCAAAATCCACAAACGTTGTTTGCCAAGCTGCATTCTTTAAACTTGCTAACATCATTCCTTACGCAGAAGCTGAAAAGTACATGAAGGAAGCTGTAGTTAAATCCTACGGTAAGAAGGGTCAAAAGGTTGTAGAAATGAACTGGGCTGCTATCGATGGAGCTATTGCTGGTCTTCACGAAGTTAAAGTTCCTGCTCACTGGGCTACAACAACCGAAGGCGCTGCTCTTCCAGAAGTAAGCGACAACCAATACTTCGAAACATTTGTTCGTCCTATCGTTTCTCAAAAGGGTAACAGCCTTCCTGTATCTGCATTCAACCCAGCTGGTATTGTTCCAACAGGTACAACACAATACGAAAAACGTGGTATCGCTGTTAACCTTCCATCTTGGGACGTTACAAAGTGTATCCAATGTAACCAATGTGCATTTGTTTGTCCTCACGCTGCAATCCGTCCTGTTTTGGTTGACGAAACAGTAGAGTTGCCAGAAGGCTTTACAACAAAGGCTGCTATTGGTGTTAAGGGT
>JAFTNE010000077.1 GCA_017452035.1 Clostridia bacterium | reverse complement strand
GACGGGCTGGACCTCAAAATACTATTTTTTGACCAAAGGGCCGAGCAAAAACTAATAGATATGCAACAAAAAAAGACGCATTTTTTAAGCGCATTACAAACAAGTATCAGTGATGCAATGGATTTGTTTGACGAAAACGGACTGGATTTTTACAATTATTGCAAAACATACAATACTATTAGAAACGAAGCAATTGTAATCATGGATAACTTCGTATTCTTCACCCCCGTTAAGTATTCTGTTGATGGCAAGCCAGAGCATCTAACGGGTAAGCCATTTTTTGCTTTGGAAATTGGCAACGGAATTGCCGAACACTATTTACAAATCTTTATGGATGTATACGATCAATCCACAAGCCTAAAAGAGGAATAATGCATGAAATATAACGATTTATTTGATACCAAGTCAAAGTTTTACAGTAAATATAGGCCCAAATACGCAAACGAGTTTATTCAACACTTGTGTACGCATTATTTTAGAAATAAAACTCAAATAGTGGTGGATGTTGGGTGTGGCACGGGCATATTAACCAAGCAAATTCTTGACTGTGGTCTACCTGTTGTTGGGATTGAGCCTAACGAAGAAATGTTAAACGAGGCCGTTTGTTATTTGAAAGAATACAATAACTTCACGGCAATCAATGCAACAGCCGAAAACACAACCCTTCCAGATAATTTTGCAGATGTAATTGTAGTAGGTCAAGCATTTCATTGGTTCGATTTAGAGTTGTTCAAAAAGGAGAGCAAAAGAATACTGACTCAACAAGGCGTCGTGGTTTTAGTTTGGAATCGCAAATGCGATTGTCCTATGGAGACGGATAGAAAAAAGATAGTTGAAAAATTTCGTAGTATACAAGATAGTTTTAATTGTTCTTGGGATGAGAGAGAGGTTGGCATTGCCTCATTTTTTGACCACGATTTTATTAAATTAGAGTTTGATAATGATATTGAGGAAGATTTCCAAGAGTTTATCGGTAGGACCTTGTCTGCCTCGCACGCTATAAACACATCCGATAGTAGGATGGAAGAATATTTGAACGATTGGAAACAATTTTTTGAAAAATATCAAGTAAACAACAAAATCACAATTAAAAACCAAACGGTCGCCTTTATTGGAAGGCTAAAATAGCAACATTGCAATGGCCGATCTTCAAGCGCATACAAGTAAAATACGCCCCAAGTAATCTACTTGAGGCGTAATTTTTTTATTAACCCATATAAAACGTTTTTACAGGTCTTCCAAACGTTCGATGGATTTGATATTTGGATGGTTGTCCAAAAGCTTGGTAAGTTCTTCGGCGTGGTAGTTTTTTATAGGACGTACAACAACTTCTACGTGCAAACCGTCTTCGTGACGGGTTACCTTGTAGCGATAAAATTGTGTGATACCAAAGTAGTTGTGCAATACTTTGACAATTTCGTCACTTTCTACAAACTTAACCAAAAGCATGCGTTGTCTGTTTACCTGACGAATAGCCTTTGTGTGCAAAATTGACTGAATCAAAATTACAATTACAGTTGCGCCAACGGCAAGTATGTACATACCACGTCCTGCGCACATACCAATGGCACTTGTTGCCCAAACACCAGCAGCAGTGGTAAGTCCGTGCAAAGTTTCTCTACGGAAAAATATCATACCTGCACCCAAAAAACCAATGCCGGAAATGATTTGCGCCGCAATGCGTGCGCCGTCGCCGTATTCACCCGTTTTGAAGGATAGTGAAATGCACGTGAGTAATGCTGATGCAAAGCCTACAATAAAGTGTGTTCCCATACCGGCCTCTTTTAGGCGTTTACTGCGTTCAATGCCGATAAGTAATCCCAAAATGCCACCCAGTAGAGAGTTTAGTAACCACATCAATTGATCGGGTATAAGTTTGATAAATTCGCTAAAATCCATTTTTATGCTTCCTTTTTTGTATATTTTTGGGTTTTTTGTTGGGTAAAGCATTGTGATTGTTGGCTACCCCAAAAGCCTTGTCCTTACAGTTGAACTATTGTAGCACAAAACAAACCATAATTCAATAGTTTTGATAAAATAATTGCATATTTTTGCATTTTTGTTCACTTTTGGACTACTATTGTTTAATGCGCGTGTTGTATAAGCTACATTGTTTACTCTTTGCCAATGCAAG
>JAFTNE010000076.1 GCA_017452035.1 Clostridia bacterium | reverse complement strand
TTGCAAGACGCTTTGGAATCCGTTCTATCCCAGATGTACTTATCTTTAAAAACGGCGTTCAGGTAGACCATATCTTGGGACTTCGTGACGAAGATGAAATTGTAGAAACCATCTCACAATATCTGTAATTAACAAAAATCCTTTGCGCAAGCAAGGGATTTTTCTTTTGCGATTTTTCAAAAGTATTGACAAAGCAGTTGCAACAGAATATAATTATATTACAGCATTATACTGTGGCAGTGTTTTGTTGTGTAAAACTATATTGTAACACACTAATGGAGAAAAGTATGAGCGATACCATTTTGGAATTTGCGCAATCATATCATACTGTCTACAAGGACAAGTTTAACGAAAATGCTACCAAATTGTTTGATAGCTTGGTTACTGCCTCGGGAGTAAACGTCCTTGAAAACAAAAAAAGTGCCAACGAATACCGAACAGCCCAAAAGGCAGTTGACGACTTAACAAAAAAGGCCAAGGGGCTAAAAACTGGCAGAGGATTTGCGATATTTGGTATTGTTGCCGCTTTTATTGCAATGATATTGTATTGTGTACTAAAATTTGATAGTGGCCAAGCAGATTTTGAACTAATTGATGCTGTGGTAATTTTGGGTTGTATCGCTGTTGCCGTTGGACTGATTTTGCTTGTTGTCCTGCATATCAACAAAAAGCTAAGCCACCTCAACGAACTTCTTGCTGAAAAAACAGCACATGCTCGTAAGTTGTACGAAATTTGCATGAATCAACTTGCTCCGTTGTTTGATCAATTCAAAGTTCAACACACTTTTGAGCTTTGTCAACAAACCTTGCCAGAAATTACATTTGACAAAAACTTCTCGGTAGGGCGTTTTTATCAATTACATCGTAACTATGGCCTACAAGAAAATTTGGCTGATAACGAATCAACAATAGGTATTTTTTCCGGAGAAATTTTGGGTAATCCTTTTGTTGAGGAGCGCAGACTTATTCAGTCGATGGGAACACAAACCTACACAGGTTCTATTGTCATCCATTGGACGTCCATCCAAAGGGACAGCAAAGGTCACACCAGAACGGTACATCACTCGCAAACGTTGCACGCAAGTGTCACTAAGCCAAAGCCATATTACCACCAAAAAACAACGCTAATTTACGGCAATGACGCAGCTCCCGATTTAAGTTTTTCCCACGAGCCAACCCACGCCGAAAAGTGGTCCAAGAGCGAGTTGGAACGCAAAGTTCGCAAAGGGGCGCGCAAAATTGAAAAGATGGCAGAAAAGTCATTGCTCAATGGTGGTACGTTTACCGAGTTTGGCAACGAGGAGTTTGACGTAATTTTTAACGCTACTGAACGTGACCATGAAGTACAATTCCGTTTGTTGTTTACGCCACTTGCACAAGAAAACTTGCTAGACCTAAGGAAGAATCCCAAACCGTATGGTGACGATTTCTACTTTGTATAGCGCAAGAAACTTAATTACGTTTCTAGCGAACATGGTCAAGTTTGGGACTTTGACCCCAGTGTTGATAGGTACATATCCTATGATATAGAGTTATGTAAAAAGCAATTTTTAGCTTACAATAACGACTTTTTCTGCAATATCTATCATGAACTTGCCCCTTTGATGTGCATTCCACTGTATCAGCAACACAAGGCAGAGCAGTTCATCTACGATCGTCCATACAAACGCAACTTTACATCCTTCGAGGCAGAGTGTCTTGCCAACATCATGGACAAAATGTCCATTGCTCCCGATGACTGTATGGCAGAGGTAATATTAAAAACACAATTGCAGGCCAAGGAAGAGGGAGTTGACCGTCTTGTGCTGACAGCTCACGGATTTACCACTGTAGAGCGTGTTGATTACATCAGAACGTTTGGTGGAGACGGCCGTTGGCACAGTGTTCCAGTACACTGGTTGGAGTATATCCCTGTTCAAAGACAAACAATAATTGAAATGTGCGAAAGTGCCGAACAGCCTTCGCGCTCAACAAAAATATTCAAGCATGGCTTACTTGCTCGCCTGCTTAATTTATAAAATATTTACAAGGAGAAAAATATATTATGGCAAACCTACTTGATGAAATGAACACCCCAGAACTTGAAAATGGCAGAGACGTTAACGTTATTGCAAAACAAATTCCCGTAAAAGTTGGATTTGGTTCCACTTTGTTTGAAATTATGCTTTGGGTACTTGGTATTATTCCTGGCATCATTTTCCTCGTACAAAAAATCAAGGCTCAAAACTATTTCCGTGCATTGGAACAAAAAATTCAACATGCAGCATCTCAAATTGACAACTACCTTGAACAACGCGTTGTTATCTTGAAAAACTGCGCTGCTTTGATTGAAAAGGCTATCAAACTTGACGACGAAGTTTTTACAAAAATTGCAGCATATCGTTCTGGTGCAAATCCAACAGACGAAGGTCGTAACGAGCTTGCGCAAACATTGGAACAAGTTGGCACAAGTATCAACGTTGCAGTAGAGCAATACCCCGAACTCAAAGCTCACCAAGAAATTCAAGATGCTATGCAACAAAACTCCTACCTTCAAAGAGAAATTACTGCTGCTCGCGAGGTTTACAATGATACAGTTCTTACCTGGAACACAGCAATTTTCCAATGGCCTGTAAAGATGATTGTTGCAGCACGCGCTGGATACACATCTCGTATTCCATTTGCGACTACATCCGAAGTTAAACAACAAGCTCGCGAAGTTCTTTTCTAAAATAGCATCTAACAAATTAACTTTTAATGCGAAAAATTCCAAGGACAGTTGTCTTTGGAATTTTTTTTGTAAACTTTGATATTTGGCATATAAAACGTTTGACTATATGCAATAATAGTAGTAAAATAAATCATAGTAAATTAGTAGGAATTAAAATATGAAAATGTCATCCAAAGCAAGATACGGACTTTATGTCGCAGTAGAGCTTGCAAACCGTTATAGCGATACCGAAGTGGTGTCCGTTGCATTGCTTGCTCAATGCACTGGTGTCACGGAAAAGTATCTTGAACAAATAATTGCAATTATGAAAAAGGCAAACATTGTGCATGCCATCCGTGGTGCAAGTGGTGGCTACAAACTTGCAAAGGCTCCACAAGATATTTCCGTTGGAGATATTTTGCGCGTGTTAGAAGACAATTTGCAAATTGTAGACTGTATTCACAAGGACTGCGCAAACGGCTGTAACTGTGTATCTCGCAACCTTTGGGTAAAGCTAAATCAAAACATCAATTCCTACCTTGATACAATTTCTTTGCAACAATTAGTAGAGGACAAACTATGAGAGTATATTTTGACCATGCAGCATCAACACCTTGCGACAAGCGTGTTGTAGAGGCGATGATGCCATATTTTACAGACAGCTTTGGTAATGCTGATAGCCAACACTTTTTTGGTAGAGATACAGCCAAAGGTATTGCTGACGCCCGTGCCACAATTGCAGAAATTATCAACTGCAAACCAAACGAATTGTATTTTACTGCAAGTGGAACCGAATCGGACAACTGGGCATT
>JAFTNE010000075.1 GCA_017452035.1 Clostridia bacterium | reverse complement strand
TTGGGCTGGATTCCAATCAGCTTTTTTGAGCTGTTTTTGATTTGTGCAATATCTGGGCTAATTGTCTGCATCGTTGTAATTATCAAGCATCTTTGCAAAAAGCGTGGCAAGCAGGCTATATCGTTGTTGCTGTCCGTTGTGATAGTGGCGCTTAGTGGAATTAATTTGTATACATTAACTGCATCTTTCAGTTACGAGCGCGATCCTTTGCCTAACAATATCATCAAAAGTTACAATGGCGATACTGTTACCTACGAAGAGGCAATTGCCATTACAGAGTATGTGATCGAGCAGGTAAACAGCAACTATCTGGCAGTTCCCCACGATGAGGACGGCAACGTTATTTTGCCATCCATTGCCGAGCTAAACGAACTTTTGCGAGAAGAATACAAACGCCTTGACGGTAGTTACTTTTCGCCATTTACCCCCAATGTCAAGGGTATTTTGAACAAGCGCATCATGAGTGAGATGCATACAACAGGTGTTTTCTTTGCGCCATTTGGCGAGCCTAACATCAACATCACCCGCTTGGATGTTTTTACTCCCTCCACAATGGCCCACGAGCTTGCTCACTCCAAAGGCGTCATGCGCGAAAGTGATGCAAATACAGTTGCATCCTACTTGCTACTTACAAGCGAAAATGCTTTTTTGCGTTACAGTGGTTATGTTGATTGCCTTTCTGATGCACTTCGCATGGTGCGAATGTACCCCAACAGTAACGCCGATTACGCTCGTCTATCTAACAGTGTTCATGATGGTGTTAGCCGTGAAATTGCCAACTACTCCAAACATTGGATGCAGTACACAATTTTGGATGATATCGGCGAGTTTTTTAATAACATTTACCTAAAACTTCAAGGTCAAACGGGTGGCACTGATAGCTATGTTGAACCACCAGTGTTTGAAATCACGGGTGATAAAGACGAAGATGGCGACGATATTATCATAATTTTGAAGTTTTCTAACATGCAAAATCTGCTTATCAATTTGTATAAGCAAGGAGCGTTGAAGTAAAATTCCCCTACAATATTTATTGTGACAAAGTGCGATACAATACTTATTGGCTATTTTCAAAGGGGGCAATATCTTTTGCAGTTTTATTTACGCTATACTGTGCAACTTGGAAAATAGCAAAAAAGGATTGATAAGGTTATCAATCCTTTTTTGCTTCATGCTAATTTTGAAAAATTTTATTGTTAAAATTACATCAAATTACTAAATAATATGCACTTTCTTTTCGTCATACTGACTGCGTGGTTCAGGCATTTCGTCAGGGTAGCCAAGCAGTATCAATCCAAGTGGTACAATGTGTTCCCCCTCATTCAAAAGCTTGCGCACCCTTTCAACTGGACGTTTTTGTGGATGTAGTCCACACCAAAGTGATCCAAGTCCAAGATTAGTTGCTTCTAACAAAACATGAGTGATGGCAGAGGAACAGTCTTGTATCCAGTAGCTGGCCAGTTGTAAAGGCAATGCCTTGCGTGTGTTGCCTGCAACAACAATGGCAAGTGGTGCATTGTGATTAGAAAATGGGCTTGCTTTTTTGACTTCCGTCAACTTTTGCTCATCTTTGATAACATAAAACTCCCAAGGTTTTTTGTTGCATGCGCTTGGCGCGCACATTGCAAAGTAAAGTAGTTTGTGTATTGTATCATCATCAATTTGGTCTGGCAAAAACTTGCGCACACTTCGCCTATTTAGTAATGCTTGTTCAAGTTCCATGGTTTCCTCCAATTTGTAAAATCGAAATTAAGTACAGGCAGTTACAATATCATTATATTATCATAATTTTGTATTTTTGCAAAGAAATTGCTGGAAAAATTGCAAACGTCTTTAAAGCGTATGTGAAGTGTTAGTGGTGTGGTGTGTTAGGCAACAATCTTTTAGAATGGCGATATGTAGATTGCAACTTAAAAAAATGTAAAATTAATAGAAAAACGACTTACCTTTGTAAGCCGTTTTCTAATGGAGCGGGAGACGGGATGAGAACGCCCTCCGCGAAATTGAAAATCCGCGGGTGAGAATCCCGAAAAAAGGCAATAGAAAAGGACTTACGTTTGTAAGTCCTATCTAATGGAGCGGGAGACGGGATTCGAACCCGCGATATCTGCCTTGGCAAGGCAGCGCTCTACCACTGAGCCACTCCCGCATAATTATTAAGCTGTGGTGCGGATAAAGGGACTTGAACCCCCACGTCGAAGACACTAGATCCTAAGTCTAGCGCGTCTGTCAATTCCGCCATATCCGCATGTAGTAGGTTTATTGGTACACCTTCAGGGACTCGAACCCTGGACCCACTGATTAAGAGTCAGTTGCTCTACCAACTGAGCTAAAGATGCATATGTAAGTCGGTA
>JAFTNE010000074.1 GCA_017452035.1 Clostridia bacterium | reverse complement strand
CTTTGCTGCCATAATTGTGTTCTCCTAATATATGTTTACAAATTGTTAACTTTTTGCTATTTTTTGCTTTTTTGCACGCAAAAAATTACACCCCTTATAGAAGTGCTACATTATGATACCATATAAGTGTTACAATGTCAACGTTTTTGAGGCATTTTTGCGTATTTTTTGACGATATTTTTTGACAATAAAACAGTGCAAAAACATGATAAAAATGGGATTTTTAACTGCTTTTTAGTGCAATTCGCAAGTAGCTGACACAACTCGCAAATATACGTTTAAAGCCGATATTTGCCATTTTGCGCCCTATTGTATTTACCGTTGTAAAAGTGTTTATAATACAAAAAAACACCTCAAAAGAGGTGTTTTTCCGTCAAAAATTTTTTGCAAAATTTGTAGCAAATTACAGCAAGGACAGGTAAAGTTGTTTGATTTCTTCCACACTGGTTGGTCTGGGGTTACCAGGACGGCAAGCATCGTCAAATGCAGATTGCGCAAGGAAATCGACATCCTCGGGCTTTACAATTTCCTTGAGGTCGGCAGGGATACCAACGTCCTTGGAAAGTTGTTTTACAGCCTCAATTGCTGCCTTGCGATACTCTTCTTGAGTCATAGCGTCAACGCCTTGTACACCCATTGCACGAGCAATTTCGCGATACTTTTCGCCAGTTGCAGGCGCGTTGTACTCCATAACTGTTGGAAGGATGATGGCATTTGCAACGCCGTGAGGTGTATCATACAGTGCGCCAAGTGGATGCGCCATAGAGTGAACGATACCCAAACCTACGTTGGAAAATCCCATACCTGCAATGTATTGACCAAGAGCCATACCTTCGCGACCTTCGGGGTCGTTTGCAACTGCACCACGAAGAGATTTTGCAATGATACGAATTGCCTCAATGTGGAACATATCGGACAAAGCCCATGCGCCACCTGTGATGTAACCTTCGATTGCGTGGGTAAGAGCGTCCATACCTGTTGCAGCAGTCAAGCCCTTGGGCATTGTAGCCATCATGTCTGGGTCAACGATAGCAACTACTGGGATGTCGTGAACGTCCACGCAAACCATCTTTTTGTTGTTTTGAAAGTCTGTAATTACGAAGTTGATGGTAACTTCGGCAGCAGTACCAGCAGTTGTAGGTACAGCAATGATAGGAACACACCTGTTCTTTGTAGGTGCAACACCCTCCAATGAACGAACGTCTGCAAACTCTGGGTTGGTAACAATGATACCAATTGCTTTTGCTGTGTCGATAGGAGAGCCACCACCGATAGCTACAAGACAATCTGCGCCAGAACGCTTGAAAGCCTCTACGCCACCTTGTACGTTTTCGATTGTTGGGTTGGGTTTGATGTCGCTGTAAACTTCGTATGGAATACCTGCGCCATCCAAAACGCTGGTAACCTTTTGCGCTACGCCAAACTTAATAAGGTCTGGGTCGGTGCAAACAAGTACTTTAGCAAAGCCCCTCGCTTTGATTTCGTTTGCAATTTCCACGACACAACCTTTGCCGTGATAACTTGTTTCGTTAAGAACAAATCTTGCCATGTTAAATCTCCTTGAAATGTTTTGTTATTTACTGAAAGCGCATAGCTTTCAATACTGATATTTTACCACTTTACTTTGAGTAGTTCAAGGTGGTTTTGTAAAAAAATAAATTAAATTTTGTCCGCAGTTGTAATGCGCCTAGTTACTGCATGTTACATAAAAATGCAACCAACAATAGTTAGTGCCTGTCATCCGAAAGGAAAATTTCGCAAAAACGTGCCGAAAAGCTGTTGGAAATACCCTTTTTTGCAAGGTGAGGCGTTGTGCCATACCCCAAGCAACGGAAGTGGGCAATGCCTTGTTCGCGCTCCTCTGTGGCAAACACAGTTATGCTACTTGGGGATGCGCAAAGGTGTTGCGCCAGTAAAATATAAGACGCGTTCATCAAGCGAGACATCAAAACACTCATCAACCCAATGTGACAAAAGCACACAATCGTTTTGGTGTTGGAGTCATTTACTTTGTAACACTTGCCCATACGCTCGTAGCCGTAGCTTGCAACAAGTTTATCAAACTGCTCAATGGTGTTGTGATACTTTGGCACTACTCCCGAGGAAAGCATTTCTGGGGTGTCGAGATATTTATTATCGTCATACAACTCGGGATGCTTGCTCATGTAGGCAGGCATAAAATCCCACGTGATATCTTGCAATGTGCCATCGTCCAAAGTGGGACTACCATAAAACTCGCGTAGCCAGTCCAAAACAACAATTTTATCCTCGGGGTAACACGCTTTGGCTGTAAGGTATGCCCTACCATGTGGGGAGGAGAACACCCCGTCCACTGGAATATCTTTCATATATTCGCCAAGTGCTTTGGCTTGCTCGATGCCCACTTCGGTAAGACAGTCCAATTCGTAATTGGGGTCGCCATGCCTGATAAAAATAATCTTCATAATTTTCTCCAAATAGCGACAAAGGTATTATCGCTAAATAATACCTTTGTTAGAATATTTTGTTTAATTCAACTACTCAGCGTGACCTGCGCTTTGGAATACGTTAATCATCTTATCTTTGACCATTTCCTTTACGGCTGATCTTGCTGGGGTTGTGTACTTGCGAATTTCGTACTCTTGTGGTTGTGTGAAGAAGAATTTGCGAATTTCGCCAGTGAAGGCAACACGTAAGTCGGTACCAACGTTAATTTTGCAAACGGCGTAGTGAGATGCCTTGTTGAGCATTTCTTCGGGGATACCGATAGCTTGTTTCATTTGGCCACCATATTGGTTAACAAGTGCCAAACGTTCTTGTGGAACGGAGGATGAACCGTGCAAAACAAGTGGGAAACCAGGCAACTTTTCTTCAATTTCTTGAAGGATGTCAAATCTAAGTTGTGGTTTTTGTCCGGGCTTAAATTTGTAAGCACCGTGCGCTGTGCCGATAGCAATTGCAAGACTATCAATACCCGTGCGAGTTACAAATTCAACTACGTCATCGGGGTGGGTAAATCTGCCATACTTGTCATCTACGTCCAAATCGTCTTCGATACCAGCAATTGCACCCAGTTCGCTTTCAACCACAACGCCACGTGCGTGAGCATACTCTACAACTTCGCGTGTGATACGGATGTTTTCTTCAAAGTCGTATGCGCTTGCATCAATCATAACGGAAGTAAAGCCGTTGTCTACGCAATACTTGCAAATTTCCACACTCTTACCGTGGTCAAGGTGCAAAGCAACTTCTACACCGTAGGTTTCGATAGCTGCATCAATTGCATGACGAAGGTAATGGATACCAAAGTACTTGATTACGTTTTCGGTAATAGCAATGATAACTGGGGATTTTGTCTCGCTTGCAGCCTCGATAACTGCTTGCAAAGTTTCCAAGTTGTCTACGTTGAATGCGCCAACGGAAAAGTGTTTTTCGTAAGCTCTTTTGAACATTGATTTTGTTGTAACTAAAGCCATTGTAAACCTCCTACTACTTGAGAGCGCGTCCTGCGCAACCAAATACGTTTATCATTTTGTCCTTTACAAGTTCGGTAACGGCATCCATTGCTGGACCTACAAACAATTTGAGGTCGAACTTGTCTGGTTGTTCGTGAAGGGCCTTACGGAATGCTCCAACATAGGCAACGCGAATATCTGTACCAACGTTAATTTTGCAAACTGCTTTGCTTGCAGCCTCGCGCAACATTGCCTCGGGGATACCAATAGCCTCGGGCATTTTGCCACCATAGGTGTTGAGAACTTTCAAAGAATCTTGTTGAACGGAGGATGCGCCGTGCAACACCAGTGGGAAACCAGGCAACTTTTCTTCAATTTCTTGAAGGATGTCAAATCTAAGTTGTGGTTTTTGTCCGGGCTTAAATTTGTAAGCGCCGTGCGCTGTACCAATAGCAATTGCAAGACTATCAATACCCGTGCGTGTTACAAACTCAACAACGTCATCGGGATGAGTGAAACTGCCATACTTGTCGTCTACGCAAACTTCGTCTTCGATACCAGCAATTGCACCCAGTTCACTTTCTACTACAACGCCACGCGCGTGAGCATACTCTACAACTTCGCGTGTGATGCGAATGTTTTCATCAAAATCGTAGGAGCTTGCGTCAATCATAACGGATGTAAAACCAAGGTCTACACACTCCTTGCAAAGTTCGGCACTCTTGCCGTGGTCGAGGTGCAAGCAGATGGGTACTGTTGCCGTTTTAAGAGCGCAGTCCACCATTTCACGAACGTATTCCTTACCGATAAATTTAAGTGCGCCAGAAGAAATTGCAATGATAACTGGAGAGTTTACTTGTTCTGCAGCCTTTACAACTGCTTTGAACGTATCCATATTGTCCACGTTGAATGCTCCAACGGCATATCCTTTTTCGTAAGCATCCTTGAACATTTCTTTTGTTGTTACTAATGGCATAATTTTTACCTCCTATTAATATATACCATGGCCTTTACTGCCAAAAACGTTTTCTATTTTGTGATAAACAAGATTGTACACAGCCTGTTTTGCAGGTTGCAAAAAGGTGCGTGGTTCAAACCTTGATGGGTTTTGCGCCAAAGATTTGCGTAGCGCGCCAACGTAGGCTACTCTAAAATCGGTACCAATGTTTACCTTGCAAATACCAAGTTTTACTGCCTGCCTAATTTGCTCCTCGGGCACGCCAATTGCGCCGTGGATGTTGCCACCATACTGGTTGAAATCTTGCAAATTTTGGTTGTTGATGCTACTTGAACCGTGTAACACAAAGGGGAATCCCGGCAAAAGTTGCATCATTTGTTTGATAATGTCAAACTGGAGGGTGCTATTAGACTGGTCTGCAAACTTCTTTAAGCCATGTCCCGTACCAACGGACACTGCCAAGCAGTCAACGCCCGTTCTCAGCACAAACTCTCGCACCATTT
>JAFTNE010000073.1 GCA_017452035.1 Clostridia bacterium | reverse complement strand
TTTTAACTCGTGAGATGCATCTGCGACAAATTGGCGTTGCTTTTTCCAACTTTCCTCAATGGGAGAAATTGCCGACTGTGCCAACGTCATGCTGATAACGGAGTAACTGAGCATACCTACAACCAAAGTTGCAATTGTGTAGGAAATTAGTGGTAACATACCACTCATGACGTTACTTGGGTCGTAAAAAACAATTTTGGTTACGCCTTTGCCAAGTGGTTGTTTTACATACTGCAACTGGAAGGACGAGTCGTTATACAACTTGTTTGATTGGACAATGCCAGGCAACTGTTCAAAGATAAGTTCAATAAAGTCGATACCAATGCTTCTACCAGACAAAAACTCCGTTGGTTGTTGCAGTTTTGAGTCGTACACAACAAGCACAACGTCAGAAAAATCTTCGGCAAACTGCTCCTGTGTGACGTTTTCCAAGGGGTAATCCAAGGCACGCTCCATGTTATCCAACCTGACTGACTCCAATCGTGAAAGGTTTGTAAACATAAGTATGATGGCGGCGACAATAAATACAATGCTTGTCGCTACCATGTTTGTTATTGCCAGTTTTCGGCGAAGATTGTTTATCACTGATTGTACTCCAAGTGGTATCCCAAAAGTCTTTTGGAAGAAATGCTAACTTTGCTACCTACAAAAAACAGTTTTTTACGCAAGAAGGACATGTACGCCTCTACGTTGTTTTCCGTAATGTCCGAATCCAACCCCCACACGCGAGAAATGATAACGTCCTTGCTAAAAACCTGAGTTGGGTTGTTTAGCATCATGTGCAAAATTTCGTACTCTTTTGCACCAAGGGGGACGCTTTTGGTTCCACTGCTTAGCGTGTAGTTGTTTGTGTTGAGAGAGATATCTCCGTATGTCAAAACGTCGCTGACAATTTCTGTCTTACGGCGTGTAAGCGCGCGTACGCGCGCAAGTAACTCCTCTACGGCAAATGGCTTTGCAAGGTAGTCGTCTGCGCCACAGTCCAACCCCTTTACACGGCTGGCAATGTCATCTTTGGCTGTAAGCATCAAGATGGGTACACTGCATTTGTTTTTACGCAAACGCTCGGCAACCTCAAAGCCATCCATTTGTGGCATCATTACGTCCAAAATGATGCAGTCGTAGTCGCCATGCTCGGCGTAGTACAAACCGTCTTGCGCCTCGTAGACAACGTCAGCCATATATTTATTTCGTATGAGTAACTCGCCAATGGCGTCGGCAAGTTTTACTTCGTCATCAACAACAAGTATCTTCATATTTTTCTCCTTTGGTAAATTGCACCTTGGGTAAATGTTTATTGTAGTATATAGACTCTCTCTTAAACCCAACTGAAATGCCTTTGATTAGACAAAACGAACAGTTAACAAACCGAACACAATTTGATAATAAACAAATTGCATAAGGCTAACAACAAAATTGCACAATATTGACAATAAAATAACAAAATACACTAAAAAATGCGACTTTTAGGTAAACTTAAGGTAAACTTTCAGCTTTGTTTAATCTTTCTTAAATATACTGCAAGTAGCTTGAGCTAGTATACAACAATTTACCCCTCGTTTGTATTTATGTTAATCTCCTCTAAATGTGCTCGAGCTACGCACTGCCCTTTGGTGTAGTGCGTTTTTTATTGCAATTTTTAGGGGAGGATGCCCAAATAGCTAATAATCTTTCACCATAAATCAACAGCATTTGTCGTTTTGGTTATACATAACTTTGACCATCACACAAGTATTTTCAACAAAACTAAACGCAATGGTTTTGTGGTGGTATAACAATTGAAAAACGGGCAACAATTGGGTGTGAGGTTTTTATGAAAAATGTAAAAAGAGCCACCTTTGTTGCTGTAAACTTTGCCATTGTGCTTTGGGAACTTGTTTCACTTGTACTGCGCATTGTTCACAAAGAAGAGGGGATGATGTTGTACTTTACTGTGCAAAGCAACCTGTTCGCAATGGTAGTATGTGGCATTTGTGGCGTGTGCGCCATAAAAAACAAATATCTTGTAACGTTGTACAGCTTT
This sequence comes from Clostridia bacterium, assembly GCA_017452035.1. Taxonomy (GTDB): domain Bacteria; phylum Bacillota; class Clostridia; order Christensenellales; family CAG-314; genus Fimimonas. The sequence goes on along the minus strand of JAFTNE010000073.1, from coordinate 19 downwards.
ACAACCTACCTACTATCCT
>JAFTNE010000072.1 GCA_017452035.1 Clostridia bacterium | reverse complement strand
CCAAGAGGGACGTTCTACCAGATCCAGTGTATGGTTCTAAGGTGGTAACAAAGGTTATCAACCAAGTTATGCTGGATGGTAAAAAGGGTACAGCTCAAGAAATTGTTTACGGCGCATTTGATGAAATCGCAGCTAAAACAGGCCAAGACCCTATGGAAGTATTTAACAAAGCAATCAACAATCTGATGCCTATGTTGGAGTGCAAAGCAAGACGTGTAGGTGGTGCTAACTACCAAGTACCAATGGAAGTAAGACCTGAACGCCGTCAAACTTTGGCAATCCGTTGGTTGGTAATGTTCGCTCGTAAACGTAGCGAAAGATTTATGTACCTTCGTCTTGCTGGCGAACTTTTGGACGCTTGCAACGAAATGGGTGGCGCATTCAAACGTAAGGAAGAAATGCACCGTTCTGCAGAAGCCAACAAAGCATTTGCACATTTCAGATGGTAATTTAACTTGGAGTTTGGAAGGTAAGATATGGCAAGAATTTATCCATTGCAAAACGTTCGTAATATCGGTATCATGGCACACATCGATGCTGGTAAAACGACCACCAGCGAAAGAATTTTGTTCTTCTCTGGTAAAACTCGCAAACTTGGCGAAACCCACGAGGGTACAGCCGTAATGGACAGTATGGCTCAAGAGCAAGAACGTGGTATCACAATTGCTTCTGCTGCTACAACTGTTCATTGGGTAGATAGCTACGACAAAGTAGACTACCGTATCAACTTGATTGATACACCAGGCCACGTAGACTTCACAGTAGAAGTTGAACGTTCCTTGCGTGTACTTGACGGTGCTGTTGCAGTATTTTGCGCTAAGGGTGGTGTAGAACCACAAAGTGAAACTGTTTGGCACCAAGCATCAAAGTACAACGTTCCTCGTATTGCATTCGTGAATAAGATGGATATTAACGGTGCAAACTTCGACAACGTAGTAAAAATGATGCGCGAACGCCTCAAGACAAACGCTCTTCCCATTCAATTGCCAATCGGCAAGGAAGAAACATTCCGTGGTCTTGTTGACGTTATCACTAAAAAAGCTTATTTCTACAACGACCCAACAGGTGTAGTTGTTGACGAAGGCGATATCCCCGAGGATATGGTTGACGCAGTAGAAATTGCTCACGCAGAACTTGTTGAGTTCCTTGCTGGAACAGATGACGAATTGATGGAAAAGTTCATTGAAGAAGGTGACTTGTCCGTTGACGAAATCAAAAAGGCTCTTCGTAAAGCAGTTATCAACTTGCAAGTTAACCCCGTTTTGTGTGGTACTGCATACAAAAACAAGGGTGTTCAAAAATTGCTTGACGCAGTTTGCGAATACCTCCCAAGCCCCGTTGACGTAGACCACGTTGTTGGTTTTGACGTAGATGACGAAAGCAAAGAAATTATTCGTCACACAGACGACAGCGAACCATTCTGTGGTTTGGCATTCAAAATCGTTGCTGACCCATTTGTTGGTAAACTTGCTTACTGCCGTGTTTACTCCGGCACATTGCAAGCTGGTTCCTACGTGTACAACTCCACAAAGGGCAAGCGCGAACGTATCACAAAGATTTTGCAAATGCACTCCAACCAACGTCAAGAAATTGAGGAAACCTACGCAGGTGAAATTGTTGCTCTTGTTGGTTTGAAGGACACAACAACTGGTGATACATTGTGTGTAGAAAACGCACAACTTGTTTTGGACAGCATGGTATTCCCTGAACCAGTTATCAAGGTAGCTATCGAACCCAAAACAAAGGCAGGTCAAGAAAAGATGGGCTTGGCTCTTGCAAAACTTGCAGAAGAAGACCCAACTTTCAAGACTTACACCGACCAAGAAACAGGTCAAACAATTATCGCTGGTATGGGCGAATTGCACTTGGAAATTATCGTAGACCGTTTGCTCCGTGAGTTCAAAGTAGAAGCAAACATTGGTCAACCTCAAGTTT
>JAFTNE010000071.1 GCA_017452035.1 Clostridia bacterium | reverse complement strand
TTAACGCAACAATTATACTCCCATATTGTAACTCCGTCAAACATTTGACATACACCTTAACAAAAAATATGTTGCTCAAACTGTATTGTCAAAAGTTAAAAGGTGTGATATGATGTATAAAAGTGCTATTACAATTACCTTGTTATTTGCGTTTTTGATTACACGTGTTGTTGCTTTTTGTGATGATATGGTGGCAAACTATGTATGCAAGGTTGTTGTAGGATAATCAAAACTCACAAGGAATTTACCCATGCTCAAGTTTACAAACGGCACTCAAGTGCGACCATTTTTAAAAGACCTTTATGGTAAACCCATGTTGGACCAAATTGTGCGCTATGACCAACTGATTTATCAGTTCAAAAAGCAATTTGGCGCAAAGTACTGCTATATGGCAACGTCCTCTGGGCGAATTGAAATTGTAGGCAACCACACCGACCACAATGGTGGCAAGGTGCTTGGATGCGCCATCAGTTTTGATATTCTTTCGGCATTTTTGCCTACCGACAATGGCAAAGTGCGCATCAAAAGCGAAGGCCATCAAGATATTGCCTTTAACGTTGAAGATATCTACAAAATTGATGGTGGTTCTCTTGGCATGGCAAAGGGTGTTTTGGCATACCTCAAAGACCATGGCTACAACATTGGTGGTTTTGTTGCCAGTTTGCAATCCACCTTGCCAAGTGGCGTAGGTATCAGTTCTTCGGCAGGTTTCCAAAGCTTGATAGGTGCAATTGTTAGCCATCTTTACAATGATGGAAATATCTCTGCCGAAACCATTGCTCGCGCAGGACAATTTGCCGAAAACAAGTATTTTGGCAAGCCTTGTGGACTGCTTGACCAAGGTGTAATTGCCGTTGGTGGTGTGGTTACAATTGATTTTTGCAATGGCTTTGACGCTAAACCTATTGACGCACTGCCCGTTGGACACGACTTTGTGCTTATCAACACGGGTGGCAACCACGCAACGCTTACAGCTCACTACAAGGCAATCACTGACGAAATGCGCCTTGTTGCCAACCACCTTGGTTGCGATAGGTTGATTGAGGTAGATGAACAAAAGTTCTTTGACGAGTACGACCAAATTGTGGAAAAGTATGGGCTTCGTCCTGCCCTACGTGCAAAACACTTCTTTGAAGAAAACCATGTGGTGGAAACTGCCATTACAGCATTGCAAAATGGCGATATGCCCACCTTTATTGATATGGTAAACAAGTCGGGCGACAGTAGTCTAAACCAACTGCAAAATTGTTCGGTTGGCGTTGGCGATACTGTTATCCCAGATGCCATAGCACTTGCTCGCCAAATTTGCCCAAGCTGTGGATGTCGTGTTCACGGCGGTGGCTTTGCTGGCACAATTTTGGCAGTAGTACCAACGCAAGAAACATCCAACTTTGTACAAAAGATGCAACAAGTGTATGGCGAAAACACAGCCTACGTTTTGAAAGCTCGCAAATACGGCGCAACAGTGCTGTAAAATTATCCAGTAAAAAAAGCACACCAACGTGGTGTGCTTTTTGTTTGCTTGTTATGGAAAATTTAGTTGTATTTGTTAATTATAACCAAAAATTGCCGTCAAAGTGACAGACGTACAACTAAAAGTTCCCGTTAAAGGGATAGACGTGTAAATGCAATTTTGCAAATGCGTCATAAAATATCGATGCATTTACAAATAACAAAGACGTATTGTTACTTTTTCAACAAATTGATGTGTCTATCGGGGTCTACAAGCATGGTGTAGTAGGTGTTGTATACAACAAATCCAAGTGGTGCGTGTGATGGCTTTTTGAGGTTGCATTTCAATGTGTAGTCCACGGGGATTTTGCTACCCTTTTGCGCTTGTGAGTAGTAGGCGCAAATTTCAGCAGCAGTAACAAGCACCTTGTCGGGTATTACGCCACCCTTGTCGTTTACAATTACCACGTGGGAGGAGTGTATCTTTTGGGTGTGTAGCCACATGTCGTTGGCTTTGGCAACTTTAAAGGTTACGTGGTTGTTTTGCAAGTTGTTTTTTCCAACGTAAACAAGGTAGCCGTCAATGTCATAACAAAGTGGTTTTACTGCAATTTCAGCTTGCTTTTTGTTGGTGCGTTTTTCCTTGATAAGTCCCAAGTCTACCAACTCTTGACGTATTTGCGCCAAGTCATCTTGGTCGGTGCAAAAAGCCAAGTTGTGCTTGATGGTTTGCAAGTATTCCAACAGTTTTGTGTTTTCTTCCACAAGTAGTGTATTGTGTTCGTATGCCGATTTTAGTTTTCGATACTTTTTGTAGTAGGCGTTGGCATTTTGTTGTGGGGAAAGTTGCTCGTCCAACGCAATGGTAACAGTGTTGTTATCAAAGTAGTTTTCGCAGGTTAGCGACTTTTGTTTGGGGGTAATTTTCCAAATGTTGGAAAGTATCAAGTCGCCATACTGACGGAATAGCTCGCGATTTTCAGCATCCAGTACACTTTGGCGTTGTGCTGAAAGTTTCTTTTCCGTACGAGAAATGGCATTTTTTACCACCGTTGTTACCGATTTTGCCTTGTCGTTGAAACGTTGAGCTTGGTCGAGTAGGTAGTAGTAACTGTCGTGAGCCTCGTTCAAAGTGGGGTAAAATGCCCTTTCGCCCTTGACAGATTGGTAGTCAAATGGGCAAACGTCAATAGGCGTGCCGTTTCGCAAAACTACGCAGGGCTTTTTGTGTGTGAGATTTACCTTGTACTGTGCAATTCGGTCAACAACCTTGGCGTGGTTAATGATAGTGTGGTCGTTTTCGTCAATGCCACACAGTATTTCGTTTACCGTTGCTTGGCTTACACCCAACAACACTTCGGGCAAAGTTTTGCGCAGTGGTAGGTTGCAGTGTTCAAGGTACTCGCGTATTCTTGGTAGGTCAAATGGTGCAATTTTTTGCTGTGGTGAAAAGAAATTGTACTTTGCCCCGGCCATAATGATGCGCTTTGCATCCAAATCTTGTGGAAGGTGTTTGATGGAGTCAAGAATTACGTAGTTGCCATCCGTCAAAATGATGTTGGACGTTTTGCCCGTTAGCTCAAACACAAGGTGCATATCCTTTTTGTAGCCAAGGTCGTCACTGACAGTTAACGCAAAGTCCAACACGCGCTCGTATGGCATTTGGGAAACACCGATAATTGTTGCGTTTGTGATGTGCTTACGTAACAGCATGCAAAAAGTGGGGGCAACCTTGGGGTTGTCCGTTGGCATGGATGTGATATGTATGCGATTTACGCCAGCGTTTGCAGAAATAAGCAATTTGTGTGTTTGCTTGTTGAATACAAACATCACAATTTCGTCACGCTCTGGTTGGTAGATTTTTGTAATTTTGCCACCAACAAGCAAGGTGCGAAATTCTTCTGCAAGCACCGACAAACTCAATGCATCAAAAGCCATAGTGTTGTACCTCAAACATATCTTACATCATTTTGCAACATTTTGCAAGTGGTGGGGCAAATTAGGTACAACATTGATTGCATCAAAGTTTTTTTATTTGCTATGCCATCAAACGTGATTGTTTTGTAATGGTATGATTTCATTAAGTATACAGGGCAAGCTGTACTTATCTATCCAAAAGTTTCTTTTTTATCAACGCACGTTTAGCAAAAGTAATAATTTGCTAATTTAGTCCATTTGTTCCAAAATTTCAGTATTTGCCACCTTGACTTTACATTTAACTTGCAGTATAATATACAATTAGGTAGGTATGCAAATGAAAAGAGTTATCGGCTTTGACCCTGGTCTTGCCATTGTTGGCTATGGCGTTATCGACTACGACGGCGTAAACAACAAACAGGTGGTAGACTACGGCGTTATCAACACCCCCAAACACGAAAGTTTTCCCACACGCCTTGCCATGATTTACAAGGGCGTAACGGAGCTTATTGAAAAGTATCATCCAGACGAAATTGCCGCCGAGGAGTTGTTTTTCAATACCAACATCACAACGGGTATCAACGTTGCCCACGCAAGAGGGGTAATTTTGCTTGCTGCTGTGCATGCATGTGGATGCCTGTTTGAGTACACCCCATTGCAAATAAAGCAAGCAATGACAGGTTATGGCCGTGCCGACAAAAAGCAAATTCAAGAAATGGTTCGCATTTACCTCAACCTTGCCAAAGTTCCCAAGCCGGATGACGCAGCTGACGCTTTGGCAGTGGCGTTGACACACGTCCAAACGGGTGGTCTGCGCGACAAATTTTCCATTCAGTAGGGAGGCAAAAATATGTTTAACTATATCAGTGGCCAAGTTGCCCACATCTTTGGTAGCACCGTTGTTGTGGACGTAAACGGCATTGGCTACGAAATTTTGGCAACAACTCCAACAGTTGCAAGTATTTCCGTAGGTCAAAACGCAAAGCTATTTACCTACTTGCAAGTACGTGAAGACGGCGTTTCCCTGTATGGTTTTTCCACCTTGGAAGAAAAAACAATGTTTCTAAACCTCATTTCCGTATCGGGAGTGGGTCCAAAGGTTGCGCAATCAATTTTGTCGGGTATCGACTCTAACTCGCTTGCCTATGCCATCTACAATGGCGATACAAAACTGCTTACCAAAATTAAGGGACTTGGCAAAAAGACGGCCGAACGTCTTGTTTTGGAACTACGCGAAAAGGTTATGGTGGATGCATCTCAAATTGATACCCCCATTGCAAAACATCTTGACGCTCCCCTTACCAAGGAAATGCAAAATGCCATTGCTGTGCTTTGTTCGTTGGGCAAAAGCCAACAAGATGCCGAAAAACTTGTGGAAGCTGCATCCAAACTGGGCGCAACTACCACCGAAGAACTCATCAATATGGCGTTCCGTATTAATTAGGGCTTTTTTCTAAACATCTTGTTGCTTTAGATGAAAATAACCTACAAAATTGTCTATATTTTGTCGTAGTGGCGAATAGTATTCGCCAGCATAATGCCTTTGGCTACGTCTTACGGAAGGATGGTATCCTCCCCTACAAACCAATACAACCTATATTTTGCAATTACTTTTGTGTATTTAACTAGGATAACAACTATGGAACAACAATTTTTTACAAGCACTTTGACGGAACACGAACGTGATACGGAAAACATCCTTCGCCCCAAAACCTTTGATGACTATGTTGGTCAAGACAAGGTAAAGCAAAATATGTCCGTCTATATAAAAGCAGCACTTGCACGTGGCGAAAGTTTGGACCACGTACTTTTGTACGGTCCTCCAGGACTGGGCAAAACCACTTTGGCGCACATCATTGCCAACGAAATGGG
>JAFTNE010000070.1 GCA_017452035.1 Clostridia bacterium | reverse complement strand
TCAGCTGGTGTTTCAACAACAGGTTCAACGGGTGCTGGAGCTGGCTCTTCAACTGGTGCTGGTGTGGGTTCAACTACGACAGGAGCTGGTTCTACAACTGGCTCTACCACTGGTGCAACAACTGGTGCCTTCTTTGGTTTTGCAGGAGCCTTTGGCAACTTGATAGTTTCTACCTTGCCTGTATCAACTGTATCGTCAACAAGTGCCATTGTGTTTTCGTCACCGTTGTTCAAAGAAACAATTTTGATGCCTCTTTCACGAAGGTATGCATACAAGTAAACCATATCTGTTGCCAAAGCAACAATACATACTGTATCGATGCCACGAGAGTGGTTAATTTTATCTACAACGTCAACAATGATACGGTTATCGAAAGTTTTACGACCACGTTTACGTGCGCCACGAACAACAGTGTAACCACGAGCATCAGCTTGCGCCAAAACATCCTTGTGGGTACGTTCGGTTGCGCCGTAAATTGTACCACTGATAATTTCTCCCATATCACCAAGTTGAGCTACAATATTGTTGTAATGTTGTGCAGACAACTCTGTGTTGTATAAATCAATAAAAAATGCAATATTTCTTTCTTTAAGCATAATACACCTCCGTGATGTTGTTTATATTTTACAAGATATTTTGCTATTTGTCTATACTTTTCTTTGAAAATAAAATAAATATTGTTGACAAAGTCCTGCATCCTCGCCAAAAAGATTGCAAAAATATGCAGAAAGTTGGTGGTCGGCATGCCCTTGCTCAAAATATTGATGGTAAACCTTTTTGAGCCAGGTATCCACTGGGAAAACGTCTCCATGGCGCATACCAAACAAAAGTATGCAGTCGGCAACCTTGGGGCCTACTCCCATAAAGGTCAAAAGCTCCTTTCGTGCTGTTGCAGTATCCATTTCTACAAGGGCATCAAGGTTGTAAGTTAATAGTTTTTGCGCAGTTGCAAGCAGGTATTTATCGCGATAGCCTGCGCCCAAGCGCGAGTAAAACTCCACCGACTGCTCGGCCATCCTTTCCACAGTTGGAAATGCGTAGCCATGCTCAGTCTTTTCCCCAAGAGCCTGACAAAGACGCTCAACAATGAGCTGAATACGCTTGATGTTGTTGTTTGCAGAAATGATAAAACAAAAAATCATCTCTGTTAAATCTTGATTCAAAATGCGTATACCCTTTCCGTAACTTACAGCCTCAGCCATCAGTGGCGAAATTGCCGAAATACGCTCAACCTTTGTTTCGTAGTCGGTATCGCAGTCAAAAAAGTTCCAAAAGTAGTCCTTGTCGTGAGTGTAGACAAAAACCTCACTTTCCCCTTGCACCACTTGACAGTACTTGTCTTGGGAAAAAACTTCGTAGGTAACTTCGTCCAACTTTTTGTATCGAAAAAGTTGACCACACTCCAATGTATCCTTGACGTTGAATGTATTTGTTGGATATGTAAAAGCAAGTGGTAAGTTCATTTGTGTTGTCCTTTGTGAAAGATATTACATATATTCTACAATAGTTTGACAACTAAATCAAGTACTATTTGCAAAGTAGAAGTTGTTGGTATTCACAAAAGGAATAACGCATTTTACGCAAAGCAAAAATAAAAAACCCAAGGAGTTTGTCCTTGGGTTTGAGTTTACTGTTTGATTACTCTGCGATAGGGTAAACGGAAACTTGTCTTTTTGTTTTGATTGTTTCGAACTTTACAACGCCGTCAATCAAAGCGAACAATGTGTCATCCTTACCAATACCTACGTTGTTACCGGGGTGGAAGTGTGTGCCACGTTGTCTTACAAGAATGTTACCAGCTTTTGCAAATTGACCATCTGCACGCTTTGCGCCAAGACGTTTGCTTTCGCTGTCACGACCGTTTTTTGTGGAGCCCACACCTTTTTTGTGAGCAAACAACTGCAACTTAATAAATGTCATATCAAATTACCTCCAAATTGATGTAATCGGAATACTGTTCGTACAAATCCATAAGTCCACAAAGCATTGTGTTAAGTACCACATCGGCATCGTGCCTTTCTGCTTGGGTTAGGTGTTGTGGAAGAGTAAACCTTAGTGAGCCTGTTTTTTCGTCTACGGTATACTTTACGTTGATTGCTACAACTTGCAACAATCCAAGGAGTCCTGTTTGGATAAGTGTTGATACACCTGCGCAAACGATATCTTCTCCTGCTTCGCCATAGCCTGTGTGGCCACTGGCATCTACCTCGACGATGGAATTGTTAATTCGTTTAATTTTGATGTCTGTCATTAGGCAACTGTGATTGAAGTAACCTTCAACTTTGTATATGGTTGTCTGTGACCTTGACGTTTGCGAATGTTCTTTTTAGCTTTGTAAGTAAAGATGTTGATTTTCTTTCCTTTGCCATGCTCTACTACTGTAGCTTGAACCTTTACGCTTGTTGCATCATTGCCCACGAAAACTTTGTTTTCATCAGCAGCCAAAACAACTTCAAGTTCTACTGTGGAATCAACTTCAGCGTTAAGAAGTTCTGTTTCGAAAATAAGACCTTCTGTAACTTTGTATTGCTTTCCACCTGTCTTTACGATTGCATACATTGTGTTTTACCTCCCATAATTATAGAGACTCGCTAAACTAAGGTGCTTGTATTCAAGACTTGACAAAAAACCCCATTTATGCGGCCGAGATATATGTTACACCATTTGACTACATTTGTCAAACAATTTGCAGTAAATTTGTTGTAAAAAGCGCACAAAAAAGCCTTTGCAAAATGCAAAGGCTATTTTGAAATAGTTATTTAGTTAACAGATACCGAACGGCATTGTACCACACTACTTTTATTTGTAAGCGATAATTGTTTGGTATGCTTTTACTGGTGTTGCATTGGTCAACGCAAGATCTTGTACGTTGAGTGTATCAAGGTACAATGTGTAACCAGCAAGGTCGGTTGTATGACCAGCAGGTACACCACCGTTAGCGTGGATAACTTTAATAATACGCTCAGCACCATCAATTTCACCCTTGAAAGTCAAGGTGATAACTGTGTTGTTTGCAGATGCAGTAGCTGTAAAGTTAGCGTTCATATTGAGTTTTTCCAAACACAAACCACTAGCATTTTGTTTGAGCCAAATAAGCTTTTTGTAGTTTTCAAACATATCTAGATGCTTAACTTTCAAAGAGTAATCCAACTCGTTTACTTTGTAGCTTGATTGGTAAGAGTTGTGGTCGCCACCCTTTGTGCGCAAGAACTCTTCGCCAGCCAACATAAATGACGTACCATTAGATGTGAGAACTACGGAGTTAGCAAGCATTGCCATTTGTTTTATGGTTGTTTCGTTTGTGATGCCTGCTGCCTTGATACGGTCGTACAAGGTGTAATTATCATGGCAAGTTACGTAGTTAACGGTCTTGTCTGGGTCGGTAATTGTGTAGCCATCAGCCTTTGTTTTACCTTGGAACATTGCCAAAATCTTTGCTACGTCGCCAGAATTTGCTGTGGAACTTGTAATCCAGCCTTTGGTTGTAACAGCATTCATACCACCCTTGATCAAAGCATCACGACCTTGGTCGTTGAATTGTCCAAAACCATCATAGTATCTTTCGGCATTTCCTTGGTGCGCTAGGCCATTTGAGGAAGAAAGGTTGGCAGCTGTAGTCATATTCCAAGGTTCACCATAAACTACGATATTTGGGTTGATTTCGTACAGAGCCTCAACAAGTTGATTCATTGTATCCAAGTCGTGTAGACCCATCAAGTCGAAACGGAAACCTGCAAGGTTGTATTCCTTTGCCCAGAAACAAGCAGAATCAATCATAAACTTACGGAACATGTAGTTTTCACTTGCTGTGTCATTACCACAACCAGATCCGTTAGAAGAAGCTCCATTTGCATTGTAACGGTAGTAATAACCGGGCATCAAAACGTCAAAGTTGTTGCCAACGTTGGATGCAGTGTGGTTGTAAACAACGTCCATAATGATACCAATACCAGCATCCTTGTAAGCTTGAACAAGTTGCTTAAACTCGAGAATACGAACGTAGCCATCATCGCAATTTGTACTGTATGCGCCTTCCAAAACGTTGTAGTTAAGTGGGTTGTAGCCCCAGTTGAATTTGTCAGCACGCTCATCATTAGCTTGGTCAAAAATAGGAACAAGTTGAACAGCATTTACACCCAACTCTTTGATGTGGTCGAAACCTGTTGTAACCGTAACACCATTAGATGTATAAGTTGTGCCACTTTCGATCATACCAAGGAATCTTTTGCGATAATTTTCGGTGCCATTCCATGTGGAGGATGACGTAACGTCAGCTACGTGAGTTTCGTACACTACCATAGATTTGCGATCAAGTTGGAGGTAATCTTCTGTCCAACCTTCTGGTGTCAAAGATGGGTCGTCAAAGTCAACAATTTGACCACGAACACCACTGCGACCAGCACTCTTTGCGTATGGGTCAACAATTTCGCGACCTTCGGGGTACTTGGTGTTCTTAACAGTGTATGTGTAGTACTTGCCAGGAAGAGTGTCATCGTTTTCGGTATGATACCAAACGCCTTTTTCTCCACGTTTCATTTCTACACTTTTGTATGGAATACCAACATGGCCAGAGCTGTATAGGTTAAGTATGATGCTTTGAGATACTGGTGACCAAACTTTGAATGTTGTTG
>JAFTNE010000069.1 GCA_017452035.1 Clostridia bacterium | reverse complement strand
TGACTCTTTGAAACACTCCTTGATGGGCAAAGCATTAGAAAAGGGCTTGTACGAGCTTAACTGCCATAATATACGCGACTATTCAAAAGACAAACACAAAAAGTGTGACGATACGCCTTTTGGTGGTGGCGCAGGTATGGTGATGACGCCACAACCTATTCACGATTGCATCAATGCAGTTGACCCCGAGCATAAAGCTATGCGTATCTATATGTCTCCAAGGGGGAAGGTGCTTTCGCAAAGTTTGGTTCACGATTTGTCAGGCTACGACAACCTGGTGATACTTTGTGGACACTACGAGGGCGTAGACCAACGTGTTATTGATATGGATATCGATATGGAAATTTCCATTGGTGACTATGTGCTTTCTGGTGGAGAGATTCCAGCAATGGTGCTGATAGACTCCGTATTGAGATACGTACCAGATGTACTTGGTAATGCCGATAGCACAGTGGACGAATCCTTTTCGCAACCTCTGTTAGAGTACCCCCAATATACCCGTCCACAAAGCTTTTTGGGCGTGACCGTTCCCGAAGTTTTGGTCAGTGGCAACCATGCCAAGATACACCAGTGGCGCATGGAAAAGGCTTTGGAAATAACCCAAAAGAACCGTCCAGACTTGCTTGAAAATAACTAATTTCTCCAAATTAACATAACTATTTTGCACATTTTTTGTAATGTAGGTTAGATAATTTTATTAAACTTTGCAGTGGTGTATAGCTGTATGAATCTTGTTGACCAGCAAAGATATTTGTCTAAGCCGAACGAATTTTTGGCATTTTTATGCCTGCAATTCTTATTTTAGCATAAATATAAAATACTATGCCTAACATAATATATAAAAATTAGGCATTTTTGTAACAAAAATGAAAGAACAAAACACTAACGAAAGAAAATTAAATATACAGTGGTTTCCAGGTCATATGACCAAGGCTCTACGCATGATGGAGGAAAATGTCAAAATTGTAGATGCCATTGGTTATGTTTTAGATGCACGTTCGCCACTTGCTTGTTTTAACCCAAGTTTTGAGAAAATAGTGGGAAACAAGTCTTGTGTGTTTGTACTAAACAAGTGCGACCTTGCTGACGCCAAAAAGGTTGATGCTTGGATGAATTACTTTAAGTCTCGCAATCAAAAGTGCATCAAGTTGACTGCTACAGCATCTGCTGAGGCAAGCAAAATTACTTCGGCGCTTTGGGAAATCACAACGGAAATTCGCGAAAAGTTTAAAGCTAAGGGAATATTCAAGCCTGTGAGATGTCTTATCATTGGCGTACCTAACTGTGGCAAGTCAACGCTTATCAACTGTTTGAGTGGACGCAAGGCTGTAATTACTGGCGATAAACCCGGTGTTACAAAAGGTAAACAATGGGTGCGTCTGCAATCGGGTTTGGAGCTTTTGGATACACCTGGTACACTTTGGCCCAAGTTTGAAAACGACAAAATTGCATCTCGTTTGTGCTTTATTGGAAGTATCAAGGATGACGTTGTTGACTTGTACGAGGTTTCTAACTGTCTTATTGCTGAGCTTGCGCAACAGTATCCAACTCAACTTTGTGATCGTTTCAAAATACAAATTGAAGGCAAAACAACAAATCAAATTTTTGACGAAATTGCTAAAAAACGTGGCTTTTTGTTGCGTGGTGGAGATATCGACTGGGAACGCACATCCAAGGCAATACTGGACGACTTCCGTAAAGGCAAAATTGGCAAAATCACTTTTGATACACCCGAGGAACTATGATGTTACAATACGAACAAAATTTGCAACAGCTTGGTTGCACATACATAGGTGGTATTGACGAGGCTGGTCGTGGACCTCTTGCTGGTCCTGTGGTGGTGGCAGGTGTAATAATGCCGCTGGATGACATCATCGAAGGCATCAACGACAGTAAAAAACTTTCGGAAAAGAAACGTGAAAAGCTATTTGAACAAATTATGCAAAAGGCAATTGACGTTCAAGTTGCAGTGATAGACAACGAGCAAATTGACAAAATCAATATACTTGCTGCTACCAAGCAAGGGATGCTTCAATGTATCAATGGTTTTGCAAGGGTAGATCACG
>JAFTNE010000068.1 GCA_017452035.1 Clostridia bacterium | reverse complement strand
GCAAAGTTGTTAGGCTTGGTTTTCTGATACATTTTATCTAACAGTTTGGATGCAAACCGACATGGCGCACCTGAGCCAGTAACGCTGTTGTCAAACTCTCCACTATGCCAAACTACAAAGGTGTTTTGAGTAGTGTAGCCAGCCACAAGGGCATCACTATTGCCAAGCTTGTTGCCAACGGTACCAGTTTTAGCTGCAATTTGGTAGTCCTTTTTGAGTAATTTTGCTGTGCCATTGTTTACAACTTCAAGCAACATATCCGTCATTAAAAATGTAGCAGTTGGCCTAAATACCTGTGTAGAATTTTGTTTTGATGAATATACAATACCTCTTGGAGAACGTATCTCATTGATAAATTGCAATTGGTTTACAGTACCATTGTTTGCAAGTGTAGAGTAGCACTTTACAAGTTCAAAAGGTGTTGCGCCACCTTGTACGTTACCTAATGCTAAAGATAGATCTTGTTTGCCGTCAAACCCCAGTTTGCGCAGGTACTTTTCTGCAGTTGGTAGTGTAAGAGCATTGAGAGTTTTTACTGCGGGAATATTTAGGCTTTTTGCAACGGAGTATTTTACTGTGGTCCAGCCGTTGTATTGACAACCCACATTTTGCGGGCAGTAGCCACCAAAGTTTGTTGGTTCATCCAACACTGGGGATGCTTGGGATATCATTTTTTCGTTGAGCGCAGGTGTATATACTGCAATTGGTTTAAATGTTGACCCAACCTGTCCCTTTCTATCTGCGTTATCTCCACGCATGTAGCATGCAATAACCGTTCCATCATTGTTTGTAACTACGCACGCAAGGTTTGCTAAGTTGCCTTTCTTATCCACAGTGGTGTCCTTGTTTGCAAGTGCACAGAGTTCTTGTTGTATACGCCAGTCGCAATTAGTTTTGATAGTGTAGTTGGAACTTAGCAGTTGACTTTCTGTCATGTTTAGTATTTTGCAAGCCTCTTTTAGTACGTAGTACATATAAGTTTTTTCAGCTATCTTCTTTTGTGGCGTGTACACAATGCTATCATTTTTCGCTTGCTCATACTCGGCATCAGTAATTATGCCTTGCTCTTGCATTAAACCTAAAATTGTGTCACGTCTTTGGCGACACTTGTCCATATTTTTGTCGGGGGCATAGGTATTTGGTGCTTTTATCATGCCTGCCAGTATCGCGCTTTCGGAAATAGTGAGGCTATCAGCACTTTTGTCAAAGTAAACGTTTGCAGCATTTTCGATACCATAGGCGTTGCGTCCAAAGTAGATTGTGTTTAGGTACATCTCCAATATTTGCTCTTTGGTGAAATTAGTTTCAAGTTAACTCGATAAAAGCATTTCATTGACCTTGCGCTTTAAGGTTTTTTTGTTATCTAAATGCGTATTTGTGATTAGTTGTTGACTTATGGTTGAAGCTCCCTCTTTGAAACTTTTTGACTGCAAATTATGCACCAAAGCGCCTGCAACACGTTTGACATCAATGCCATTGTGGTCAAAGAACCTCCTGTCTTCTACGGCTACAAAAGCCATGTAGGTATATTTGTGTAGTGCCGAGAGTGGAATTTGTTTGATATTTTTGTAGTACATTGCCTCATTTAATGGTTTACCATTGCTATCTAGTACTGTCAAATTGCTGTATACTTGGTTTAGCCTATCAGTATCAAATAATGTATAGTTCTCGCTATACTTTACGCTGT